>JALZHR010000284.1 GCA_030860665.1 Acidobacteriota bacterium | reverse complement strand
GGCTGAACTGGTCGGCGAATGGCGCAACGGCACGGTTTCGATGCTTCAGGAAAGAAACACGGTGACCGGGCAGACGACGCCGTCAAACGGCTCGACTTTCACCTACAGATTTTTCGCCGACGGGCGTTTCGAGTTTATCGGCTATATGAAATCGACGATGTACGGCTGCACGACCGATTTATTCAACGACAAGCGCGGCAAAGTCGAAATCGACGGCGACCAGCTCACGCTCGTTCCGTCGAAAAACTACTGGAAAAATACTTACAGCTGCTCGCCCGCCAGCAATAAGGAAAAAAATCACACGCTGGAAAAAGAAACCTACACGTGGCGCACAAAGGAAGACGAATACGGCAGAACGCTGATTTGTCTGGCAAACGCGAAAGGCGAAAGCTGCTATCGCCGCGAAGAGAAATAATTAAAGGAAAACTCGACGCGAAAGACGCGAAACTAATGCGGAATGCGGAACGCGAAGTGCGGATTGGTCGTTGAATAACTGACATTCCGCATTCCGCGTTTCGCATTCCGCATTCACTTTGCGTCTTTGGCGCTGAATTTTTCCTCTTTTTCGCTGATACTTTTTCCCTTCATCCTGCGCTCTAGTATTTAGAGCCGCTAAAAATTTCGGCAGCGGATTGAATAATAAATCAGGAGAATTATGAAACAGGTTTTTATAAATAAATTTAAAGCATTGCTGGCAATCGCGTTCTCTATCAGCGTCGTCTGGGGCACGGCGCTGGCACAGGAGGAGACCGAACCGGCGCGCAGCTCGAATCTGGTCGGTTCGGCGCTGCCGGCAAACGCGCAGAGAGTTTCGCCGCAGAGCGTCCCGGCGGAAATCAACGATACGCTGGACAAAATCGTGGCTGGCGGCGAAGGAAAAGTTCGTCGCGGCGGAACGGAAGTTCTGGTCTGGGCTGGCGCGGGCTACAAAAAGGCGAACGCGGCGCAGATTTCCGGACAACTGCAAAACAACTGGAAAGCCGACGGCTGGACGTTTGAAGCCGGCGGCGAGCAGGACGGCGTGACGCTCTTCAGCCTGATTAAGACCGGCGGCGAAACGCGCGCCGTCATCGGCTTTTACGGCGCGACCGACGAAGCCTTTATCCTGGCTATAACCGAATTGCTGAAAGCCGAAGGCGGCAGCGCGAACGTCAGCAGCGGCGAACAGTCGCGGAACACCCAAACCGACCCGCAAATTCGCGTCGAAGAACCGGCGAGACAAACTTCGGTTCAATCTTCTACGGGCGTGACGCTTCGCGATTTGGTCGGCAAATGGGAAAAAAAATCCACGATGGGCGGCAGAGTAAACGCCAACACCGGCGTTTATCTCGGCAGCAGCGGAAACTATGAAAGCTATGAATTCGCCGCCGACGGCAGCGTCGCCTATTCGTCGCTGATTTCCGTCCAGCAGGGCGCGTGCAATCTTTCGGCTTTCTCGCAAAGCCGCGGGCGCGCCAGCGTTTCCGGCTCGGAAATGACAATCAGCCTCGGCGCGGGAACCATCGACCGCAAGGACACGTGCAACGCCAGCGGCGATTATAAACGCGCGACGAAAGCGACCGGCTTCACTTACGAATGGACGGTCGGCAAGGACGAATACGGCGTCACGCAGCTTACCCTGACTCAATCGAACGGCGAGAAGTATTATTATCGCAAGGTGAAATAACGCTTCAAAAAATAGTTATAAATCCTGAAGAGCCGTATCGACGAATGCGGCTCTTTTGTTATTTCCATTTCCCAAACGCGCGTTCTGACACTTTCCGCTTTTCTTTTCCGCTTTACAGACTGAGAAATCCCGACGCTAAAGCCGTCCGGCAACCAGAAGGAGAGAATCGGAATGCAGAATATTTTATACCGGATTCGATTTCAAAAATTACTTATCGCGGCGCTTTGCTTCAGCGTTTTGGCTTCCGGCAGCTTTTCGCCATACGGCGCGGCGCAGACACGGCGCGCGGCGGCAAACGTGAAAAAAGCGCCGCCCAAACCTGCGACCAGCGCGCCGAAAAATTCTCCGCAGCAGCAGCAGCAGTCGCCGCAGCAAAATAATTTTCTTTCGACCGAGACGGGCGCGGCGATGTCCGCCGCCTGGACTTCGGGCGAGCTGCCGCAGCCGATGGCTCTGCCTCAGGGCAACGCGGACGAAATCGCCGCCGTTCTGGCGCAGAAAGTCGCCGCCAAAACGAACGAGAGCGTCCCCGCGCTGCTGACCGCTTTGCAGCTTTCCGGTTTCTTCGTCACCGATAAAAACGGTCAGGTCGCGCTCGCGCCGCCCGACGGCAAAGGACAGGGCTTGGCGATTAACGGCTGGGAAGTGGCGGGCACGGCGAAAATGTTCGGCGAAGGAAAACGGACGACGCTCGGGGATTTGGGCGAGCGCCTGAAATCCATCCCGCATTTCCGGCAGCGCGACGTCGCGCCGCTGATGATGGACGCCGTGCGCGCCAATGCGGAAAATTCCAGAAATCCCTATCTGAGAATGTGGGCGCGCTTTATCCTCGAACTCGGCAAGGCTTCGGCGGGCAGAGCGAACTTGGCGACAACGGCGACTCCGGGCGCGGCGAAAGCCGGAGAAATCGAAATCGACGCGATTCAGCATCTTCTGCTGATGCGCCGTCTTCACGGCGATTTGTGGGCGCGCGCCGAGCGCTGGAAAGCGCAGATTGGAACTGCGAAAGTCGAAACGGAAGTCCAAAGTCCAAAGTCCAAAGTCCAAAGTCGAAATGAAGTCAGATTTATCGGCGCATCGTTTAACCCCGAACAAATCAATAGCCGGGAGGCAAAAACCGATTCCGATTTAACGGTCTTCGGTCTTCGGACTTCGGACTTTGGGCTTGTCGCAGATGAAACGCCCGCCGACCCGAAAAAAATTCCCTGCCGGATGGACGGCAACGCGCCGACCGTGATGGACGCGGGCGCGACCATTGCGGGCGAAACCTACGGCAAAATTCTGGAACTGCTCGAAGAGCTTTACCAGGATTTACCGGCGGAAAAGGCGATTCAGAAATTCGCGATGTTTCAAGCGGTCGCCAATATCGTTCTGGCTTACGCGAAATTTATCCAGACCTACGCCGCGCTGGAAACGAAAATCGTGATGGAAGGCGCGCCGCCGCTGATTCGGACGAAAAACAGGCTTCCGGGCGCGCGCGTCCCGCTGCGCGCCGAAGTAAGAATGAACATCGGCAACTGGCA
>JALZHR010000279.1 GCA_030860665.1 Acidobacteriota bacterium | reverse complement strand
TGTCCGTTCCGAGCAGAGTACTGCCGGTGCTGCTGTTGTAAGCCACGAAATCCACTTTCGTAATCGCGTCGCCGTCCGCGTCGGAAGCCGTCGCTTGAATCGTGATTGTAGCGGGCGCGCCGTAGTTCGTGCCGTGCGCCGGGCTGGTAATCGTGCTGACCGGCGCGGCGTTATTAAGAATCGTGAAATCGGCGAATTGATTTGCGCCCAGATTGTTAAACGTCGCGCTTTCCGGGTCGGTCAGAAAGCCGATTTTCTTAACCGTCACGACGTAGTTTCCGCCCGCCGGAAGATTGCCGAAAAAGTATGGAATGATGCCGTTGCCGCTGCCGTAAGGCAGGATGATGGAGCGCGTGACCGCGCCGGTAATGGTGACGACAATCGGCTGGTAATTGCCGGATTGCGTCGGGTCTGTGACCGTTCCGCTGATGCTGTAATGCTGGACTGTTTCGTCGGTCGGCGCGATTTTCAGCACAAAAGCGTCTTTGCTTGAGGCGGTGCTGGTCGGCTCGCCCTTCATCGGCTGGAAGGAATTCGGCGTCACCAGAACCGAGGTCGTGTGCCCGGTGATGTAAGCGCCGTTCGCGCCGTCGACCGCCAAATCATACGCGCCGCCCTGACCGAGCAGCGTCGAGAAAACAAGTCCGGTCGCGTCCGTGTTAAAGCGCGTCAGGAAAATCGTGCCGTTCGTGCCGTTAAGCGAGTTTCTGAGCGGAAAGGTCGTGCTGCTCAAAGTTTCGCCCGCCACGAAGGCGCTGTTGTCCGAGCCGATGCCGACGGCGAAAGGCTCGTCTTTTCCGCCGCCGCCTAAAAACGTCGAAAAGACGAGCGCCGAGCCTGCCGGGTTGAATTTCGTCAAAAATCCGTCTTCGCCGCCGTTGAAGGTCAGGTCGAACGCGCCCGGCGTCGTCGGGAATCCGGTGTTCTGCGTTTGCCCGGTCGCATAGACGTTTCCGTTCGCATCGACGGCGACGCCCCTGACGCGGTCGGATTGCAAGCCGCCGCCCAAAAACGTTCCGAAAACGAGCGCGCTTCCGGTCGAATTCAACTTAGCGACAAAGCCTTCGACGCCGCCGCTCGTGGTCGGCTGAAACGCGCCGGGCGTGGTTTGGAAAAACTGCGAGGCGGTTCCGCCGACGACCGCGTTCGCGTCCGCGTCGAGTGCCACGTCGTTGATGCTCGTATTCGGAAACAGCGTCGAATAAACGGCGCTGCCGGTGGCGGAAAATTTAACTATGTAGCCTCCGCTGTAGGAAAACCCGCTACAGGTTTGCTGCGATTCGCAGAGTCTTTCCTTGTATGCGCCCGGCGTCGTCGGAAAATGCGGCGTGCCGGTATTTCCGGCAAAAATCGCGTCGCCCGTCGCCGGATTAACCGCGATTTTGCTGCCCGCGCCGGTGCTCGTGCCCAGATAGGTGGAATAAATAATCGCCGAGCCGGTAGCGTTTAACTTGGCGGCGAAATTCATATCGATGTTGTTATAGAAAGTGCTGTAGGCGTTGACGAGCGGGAAGTCGGGAGACATCGTCAAACCGCTCAGCAGGACGTTGCCCTGCGCGTCGACCGCGACGCCCGAACCGGTCTCGTTGCCGTTGCGCCCGCCGAAATACGTCGAGTAAACGATTGCCGTTCCGGTCGGATTGACTTTCGTCACGAAAGCGTCATACCAGTAAGAGTTGGGCAAATCCTCGCGCGGCAGCATAACGGGTTTGACCGTTCCCGGCGTGGTCGGAAAATCGCGCGAAACCGACGAGCCGACGATGTAAGCGTTGCCGCCCGCATCGACCGCAATCGAGCGTCCTTCGTCAAATAAAGTTCCGCCGAGATAGCTGCCGTAAGCGAGAATCGGGTCGATGACGAGTTCTTTCGATTTATCGTATTCGGCGAGCCGGAAGGTTATGTTGTAGCTTCGGTCTGCGGTCTTCTGCGGTCTTCTGCGGTCTTCGACAATCGCGTAGCTGCCGGCGATTTCTTTTCTTTCGCCGTCGATGTTCTGGTAGACGACGGGCGCGTGCTGGCGCAGCGTTCCGACTTCGGTTTCCAGCAACAGGTCGCCGGATTGCCGGTCGATTTTGGCTGATTTAACGCCGTCGAATTTCAGCTTGATTTGATTTGGGTCGGCGTTCGGCTGAACCAGAAAATCGTATTCGAGGCGTTGATTATTGCCGTAATAGACGAGGTCGATGCCGTTGTAAACCCGCTCGTATTTTACTTTCGCATAGTTCGGAACATCGGTTTGCCATCTGGCGGAATCGTTGCCGAGCAGATAATTCGATTTGCTTTCGGTTTCGTCCAAACCGGCGGCTTTCGGCGCGTCGGCGGCATTTTCAAGCTGCATCCTGACGACCGCCCGCTGGTCGTCGCGCCGGGTTTTTCCGCGTTTTTGCAGCGACAAGACGGCTTCTTTTTCGGTCAGAAAAAGCGAGTAGCCGTGACCGCGCGCGAGAAATTTAACCCGCTCGTCGGTTTGCCCGAGATTCGGCTCGAAATGCAGCGGGAGCTTGCCGTAAGCGTCGACGATTTTCTGTTTGTCAATCGCTGACGCGTCGGCGTTCTGGGTTTCTGCCGCCGTCGAATTGTCTTCGGTTAATGCCTGCTGCTGCCGCTGTTCTGCGATTTGTCGAGAATCGGTATTAGAGGAATTATTGAAAAACTGTATTAAAACAAAAAGCAGCGTGGCGACAAATACTGCGCTCGCCAGCGCGAATTTTTTAGAGCTGTTCATAATGGGAAAACCTTCCGAAAGTACGAAAATAATTTCTGAACCGCTTTCACGGTGTCGAAATTACCTCGAAAAAGACAATCGGCTGTGAAATTTTTTGAGATTTCCGTGCCTTTGAGATTCCGTGAGCCTTCTATTTGCTGAGATTTTTATCTTTATCGTGAGCTTTCTATTTTTTTATTTTCAACGTCCAATCTGAAATCAGAAATCGAAAATCGAAAATTCTTCAATGTCTTCGCCGCTCGAAACGATTTTCTTCCTGCCCGAATCGTTCCAGCTCGGCGTTGAATTTCCCCTGCTCGTTAAACAGCGGGAACAGTCGCAAATCGGGCGCTAGAAAAGCGGCGCGAAGCTCGACGGGACGCGCGCCCGCGCGATTGATGACGCGGACTGAAACGCCGCGCACTTCTTCAATCC
>JALZHR010000235.1 GCA_030860665.1 Acidobacteriota bacterium | reverse complement strand
ACACGCGGTCGGGCTGTTTATTTTTTCGCGCCGTCTTCAACCCGAAACGAAAATGTTTTCGTCATCGCCCGTTTCGCGGGCATTAGAAATGATTAAATCCGCCCGAAACTACAAATGATAAAGGCGTCGTTAAGCATTGAACGACGCCTTTAAAATTTAGAGAAATTTGCCTTCGGCTCGTCAGGGCGTGCCGACGAAATCGGCGTTCGTGACGTCCGAGCTGGTCAGCGAAACCTGCTGGCTCGGGTTCGAGAATTGATGAGTCTTGGACGCGACCGTCACCGTGTAGGTCTGGTTTTGCGGCACGCCGTCGAAGCGATAATAGCCGAACGGGTTGGTGCGCGCGATGCGCGGCTCGGTTAAACCGCCGCCCGTCAAAATGACCGTCACGCCCGACAAGCCGCTGCCCGACGACTGCGACGTGACTCTACCGCCGATTGACGCCGTCGCGACCGGAACAGCCGAAGTGATGTCGATGCTCCAGCCGCTCGGCAGAGAGTTGGTGTCGAGAACCTGGTCGTCAACGACATAAAGCTTCCACTGCCCGTTCGGATTGGTGCCGTTAAAAACGTTAAAGTTCGCCGGGTAGCTCATCAGCCCGCCCGCCATCGGGAAATTATCCTGACCGCTCGGCTCGGTCGTCGTCAAGCCCGTGTAGTTGGACGGTCGGTAAGTTCCGGCGGGAACGATAGTCGACGGACCGTCCGGCATCTGCGCCGCCGCGCTCTGGTCGAAAGTATAAGTTACGTTTACGGGGTCGCCCGTGCCGCCCGCGTCGGACATCACCAGCGACATCGCGCCGGTCGGTCCGACCAGCAGAATGTCGATGTCGTCGGGAAAAGTCGAGGTAACGGCGAAAGTGACCGTCACTTTCGTTACTACTCCGGTCAGCCCGGAAACATTGATTACCGATGGATAAACGCCCGCCGGCGGAATTCCCGGATTCGTTCCGGCGTTGTTGCTGGCGCGGTCAGCCGGGCTGATCGGCGCGGGATTGGAAAAGACCGTCACGTTCTGGGGCGCGTCTGGCGCTGTCGCGGCGGCGGCGACGGTTTCAGCCTGCGGGAACAGGCAAACCGTCATTAAAAGTGAGAAGCTTATCAGGGAATGAAGAAACCATCTCACTGCTCGATGTCCTTTCAAAAACGGTAAAAAATTCATTTAGCCTCCTCTTTAAAACGACCGTTTACAGAAGAACCGGAACTTCCTGACGCGGTCAGCTCAAATAACTTTTGAGAGTGCAGACAGCCTGACTTCACTGCACTTTCCCGGTTAGCTTAAAATTCTTTTCGACAGAACAATACTCTAATAATTTGCCGTTGGCAATTTTTTTTATTCGATTTTGAAGGTTTCGGCGATTTCGCGAAATATTTTTCTGAATTCGCCGTTTCGCCGCCCGATTTCAGAGACTAGAAAGTGGAGGAGTCGGGGAGAAAGGTTGAGCATATTTAACGCCTCTTCTTTCTCCCCTACTTCATAAAGCCGGGTTTCGTTTACGTTCAGCGGCATTGGCAGGCGCTGTCCGCCGTGTTGCGGTCGCTGATTGAGCCGACGGTTTTGCCGACGGGCGACTGCATCATTCCGGAGCCGGTTCGAGTTCCCGTGTTGATGCTGGCAGCCAGGCGGCGGTCGGCGGCGGTGTGCTGGAGCGTGACGACCTTGCCCATTTTCGTCACCGAGCCGGTTCCGGTAAACGTTTTTCCGCCCGCGCAGAACATATAATCGCCGTTTCCGGAATTAAAACGGAGCGATGCGCCGCTGCCGCCGTCGTCGGTAATACAGGCGTCGAAGCTCTGCGCCCCGGCGTTTCGCACAAACGCGCCGATGCCGAAAGCGAACACTGAAACCAAAATCAAGCCTGGAATGGCGAATAAGAACTTCCGATTCATATTTACTCCTTTTATCGTGCGGTAAATTAACATAGTATCCCGCCCGAAAGCAAGAATTTTCGGAATATTCGGTTATATGCCCGATTCGTAAGGGCACGATTTAAGTATTTTTTCACCGCCGAAGCGCGAACGAAATCCAGACGAAAGACACGAAAAAGATAAATGCAAACCGCTAAATAAAAAAATTCATCGCAGCGGTGTTCCACGTTTTTCCCTGTTCCGCGTTCATCTTTCAGCGTTCACCGTTCTCCTTCAATCCCGGAATCGCTTTCGACGATTTCCCGCGCTCGCGGCGCGTTTTCGGCTTCCCTTTTTTCCTCGCGGATATTCGGCAGCTCGCTGGTCGAAATCAGTTTTTCGGCGGCGGCGTGGACGGCGGCAAATTCCGTGTCGGGCGCGAGCAGAAGCTGGCAGCCGGTTTCGGCTATTTCGGCGGTTAATTTATCAATCGCGGCGAGGCGCTCCGGCTTCGTGTCGATGCTGCGAATGTAGATTGTGCGGATTCGGGTCGGATATTTTCTGACGATTTCGCGATAGATTTCCGGGTCTTTCTCGCCGCTGTCGCCGATGAGGATGAACGGCAGATGCGGATACGCGTTCAGAATCGCCTCGATGCTGCTCGTCTTGTGCGTCGAATGGTCGCCGGAATTGAAAATCGTGTGATTGCCGAAATCCTTCAAAAACAATGCGCCGAGCGGAATGTCGTGCAGCTTCAGAAACTCGGTCAGAAACGGGTATAAATTCCACGGGCTGCTCGAAACGTAGAAAATCGGGTTGTTTTCCGCGCCGCCCGCGCCTTTTTGCAGCGCGCGGTAAAAAGCCGCCACGCCCTTGAAAGGCATCCGCGTGTATTCGTTCAGCAGGGCGACGGTCAGAAACATTTTCAAACGGTTGGTCACGTTCGTCGTGATAACCGTGTCGTCGAGGTCGCTGATAACGCCGAAAGAGGCGGTGGGCGGCGGCACTAAAACGCGAGCGACGGCGCGAACGGTCTGCCCGTCTTCGTTCAAAGGCTCAAGCAGTTCCAGCTCGACTTCCCGAAATGGCGAATCGCTTT
>JALZHR010000220.1 GCA_030860665.1 Acidobacteriota bacterium | reverse complement strand
GGCTTGAAGGTGACCGCCGTTATCCCGTGCGACAAAGATTGCTCGCTGGCGCAGGAAATCGCCGGTTACGACGTCGAAAAAGTCGTCGTGGCGAAAAACGAGAAGCTGAACGTTTACACGCCCGACGGTTACGCCGACGCGTGGGAGCAGGTTATTAGAGCGACCAATCCGCAATACGTGATTATGGCGCACACTTATCAGGTGCGCGATTTCGCGCCGAAGGTCGCGGCGAGACTGGGCAAAGAAGTTGTCGGCGACTGTATCCGCTATCGCAATGAAGGCGGGAAAGCCGTTTTCACCCGGCGCATTTTTCTCGGAAAATTGGACGCCGATGTCACAATCGAAGGCGAAGCGCCCTATTTTGCGACGTTTCAATCGGGCGCGTATCGCGGCGACAACGCGGCGCGAGGCGGCTCGGCGCAGATTGAGACGATGGACGTCAACGTCGGCGAAATTCGGATGAAGCCGGAAGCGCCGTTTCAGGAAGCGAAAGCGTCGGTCGATTTGACGAAATCCGAAGTCATCGTCGCCGTCGGACGCGGCATCAAATCGCAGGAAAATATCGCCATCGCGCAGCAGCTTGCGGATGCGCTCGGCGCAGACCTCGCGGCTTCGCGCCCGATTTGCGACGCCGACTGGCTGCCGATTGACCGCCAAATCGGCTCTTCGGGGCAGACGGTCGCGCCGAAAGTTTACATCGCTCTCGGCATTTCCGGCGCGATACAGCACACGGTCGGGATGAAAAACGCCGGAACGATCGTGGCGATTAATAAGGACGGCGAAGCGCCGATTTTCGACATCGCCGATTACGGCATCGTCGGCGATTTGTTTGAAGCCGTGCCGGTTTTGATTGAAGAAATCAAAAAGGCGAAAGGTTAATCTAACGGAAAACTGAAAACGGAAAGCGGAAAATGTAAGATTGTTTTCCGCTTTCCGTTTTTATGTTTTAGAATTGCCCTGACTAAAATTTTTCGATGAAACACCTGAAAAAAATCATCGTCGCCGCCTTTCTCGGCTTTCTCGCCTTTGCGCCGCCGGGAACGTTGATTTTTATCGGCGTGCTGGCTTTGAGCCTGCTCGGAAGAACGTGGTTTATCGTCGGGCTGGTCGCGGGATTGGTTTTCGTCGCAGTTTACGGCTTCGTTTATCGCGAAAGATTATCGGAGATTCCGCTGGTGAAAAGAATTTTCGGGAAAGCCGGAAGATGAGGATTTACCGCTTTTGAAAAACGGCTTCCGAATAAGTAAAACGGCGGATTCATCGTCCGCCGTTTTATTATTTTGCCGGTCGAAACCCGGTTATTGGATACGCATATTCGACGCAATCGGCTGGTCGCCCTGCTGACCGAACTGCTGGAAGCGAAACGTTCCGGTCTGGCTCTGAATCACGTACCAAGTGCCGTTCGACGGACGCCAGACGGCGAAGTCCTGCAATTTGTCGCCGTCGTAATCGGCGGGCTGCGGAATGTCGCCCTGCGTTCCCCATTTCGCCGCCTGCAAGGTCGAATCGCTGCTGCGGCGCACATACCAAGTGCCTTCGGACGGACGCCAGACGGCAAAATCGGTTTTCGCGTCGCCGTCGTAATCGGCGGGCACGAGCTTGTCGGTCGGCAAGCCCCACTGGATGAACTGGTCGAAGCCGTAGTTAAAATTACTCTTTAAAACGTGCCAGTGCGAGCCGCCGGAAGTCTGGCGGACGATTGTGAAATCGGTTTTCATATCGCCGTCGAAATCGCCCGACAGCGGAATGTCGTTTTGCTGTCCCCATTGCTGCGACTGGATGCTGCCGTCGCTGCTGCGCAGAACGTGCCAGTAGCCGTCTGACGGGCGGAAAATCGCGATGTCGTTTTTCGAGTCGCCGTCGTAATCGCCCGGAACGCGGATGTCTCCGTTCTGTCCCCATTGCTGAACCGCGAAATTCGTGCCCGGCGACGCCTGGTCTGTTCCGTAAATCCACGAATTGATGCTCGGACGATAAAGGCTCAAATCCGACCGACCGTCGCCCGTGTAATCGCTGCCGCCGGTGACGATGTCGCCGACCGTGCCGAACTGGCGACCGACGAGACTGTTCGTTTCCGAATCGAGCGTATACCAGAAGGACTGGCTCGACGGGCGATAAACGGTAAAATCGGCTTTGCCGTCGTTCGAGCGGTCGAAACCCAGCTGGCGGCAGTTGCGCTGGTAGGTGACGGTGAATTTATAGAGCGCGCACATCGCGTTGTCGTCTTCGATGTCGTTGACGACGATGTTGAACGGCGCGTTCGGTCCGACGCTGAACGAAAATCTGCCTTTATTAATCGTGCTGTAGCCCATATCGCCGATGACGTTCTGGGCGGGAAAAGCCGGATTGTAGCTGGAATAGGCAGCGGCTTGGGTCTGTGCGCCGCCGCAGCCGGAAAAATCCAAATCGACCGTCACGCAGACGGTTTCGTTAAACGGGTTGGCGAAGTTGTGCGTGTCGCGCCGCAAAGCCGTGTTGTTTTCCACCGCCGCCGATTCGCTGCCCGTGCAGGTCGAAGGATTTCCGTCGCGCGTGATGCGTCCCGCCTGCTGAACGTCGCCGTTGTTGATTGAACCCTGGACGACAATCGGATTTGCCGCCGGTTGACAGATATACTGCGCGCTCGCCGGAATCGCCTGCGCGAATATTAAAAGTGCCGTTATGCCGAGAAATAATAGATATTTAAACATTTGTTTCCACTCCTTGTAGCAAATAATCTTCCAATCCAATCCGGTCGAGCCTTTTTTTCGACCTTCGTTATTGAATGCGGAAGTTTTGAGCGAAAACTATCATCGGCAGGAGAATTTTTTTTGAAATGTGAAAATAAAAAAAATCGCAGTCGATTTCCGGCTGCGATTTTACTTTTAATTTGTTCCGGATAATTATTCCGAAACGCTCGCGGTTGCCGCCGACGCTTCGTCGTTGACGTAAGTCAGCCACGGCGCGTCGTTCGGCGCGGGTTTTTCGCCGACGATGACGTCGAAGAAGACGTCCTGCAGACGTTTGGTGATTTCGCCGCGTTTGCCGCTGCCGACCGTGATGCGGTCGACCGAGCGAATCGGCGTGATTTCGGCGGCTGTGCCGGTAAAAAAGACTTCGTCGGCAAGATAGAGGGCGGCGCGCTGAATCGAAGATTCCAGAACCGGAATTCCCATCTCGCGGGCAATCTGAATCACCGAATCGCGCGTGATGCCGGGCAGAATCGAAGCGCCGAGCGGCGGCGTGATAAGCGTGCCGTTATTGACCAGAAAGATATTTTCGCCGGAGCCTTCGGAAACGTATCCGCGGTCGTCGAGCGCGATTCCTTCGGCGAAACCGCCGAGAATGGCTTCCATCTTGATAAGCTGCGAG
>JALZHR010000214.1 GCA_030860665.1 Acidobacteriota bacterium | reverse complement strand
ATCTCAGCGCTTCTGCGCTGAATTTTGTTCAGGTTCTGCCGCTAAACCGATTAAAGTCACATTTCCTTCTGCTTATCGGTCAGGGCGATTCCCATTTTTTCGAGCGTTTCGCGGTTCAGCGTGCCGGTCGCCTTGACGCCGTTTGCCGACTGAAATTTTTTCAAGCCGTCGCGCGTGGCGTCGTCGAGCTTTCCGGTCTGCTCGCCCGCGTACATCCCTTTATCTTTCAGCAATTTCTGCGCCTGCATAATCTGGTCGGCGTTGGCGCGGAAAACGGGCGCGCGCTTTTTCGTTTCGGTCGTCGTTTTCTTTTCCTTGTCGTCCGCGGTGGCGAAAGAGTTCGGCGAAACCGGAATTTCCTTTTGTTTATCGGTCAGTTCGATGTTCATTTTTTCGAGCGTCGCGCGATTTAGCGTTCCGGTCGCCTTCAATCCGTTTTCGGATTGATATTTTTTCAGCGCCGCGCGAAAATCATCGTCCATTTTCCCGGTTTCCGTCGCTTTCACTCTCTTTTGCGCCTGTATTATCTGGTCTTTGGTGGCGCGGAAAATGGGCGGTTTTTTCTTCGTTTCGGTCGTCGCCGCGTTTGTCGTTCCGGCGGTTGTGGTGTTGTTCGTTTGAGCAAAGGCGTTTGCGCCGCTCAGGAAAAGCATCGCGACAAAAAGAAAGATTGTTTTTTTCATTAGTTGGGCTCCTCTTGATTTATTTAAATACCGTTCGTCAGCCAAAAGGACGAACGGCTTCTTACTTACGACGGATTAAATCCGTCGCAGAAAATTCACTGTTTTAACACAGAATGTTAACAAATGCTTTGTCAAAAAGTATCTGCCCGAACGAGAAATAAGTCAAGATTTTTTTGTAAAAGCCGGAAAAGAAATGGGCGAAGAAAAACGCGGAAGCTGATTTGCCGCGCTAAAAGGCGCGAATCTTAAATTAAAACCGTGATAAATTAAAGCTTTGCACCAAAAGTGCTTAAATTTGGCATTTTGCACCAAAAGTATCAAAAAGGCAGAAGCCCGCGCGTCAGCAAGGGCGCTCTTGAAAGGATAAAGGCGAAAGGATAAAGGATAAAGTGAAGCCGATTTCCGAACTTTCTCCTTTATCCTTTATCCTTCACACTTTAAAGAGCGCCCTTGCTGACGCGCGGGCTTCTTCTGCCTCGTTGGCTTTGCACCAAAACTGATTAAGATTTCAGACTTTTGGTGCAAAGCCTACTTTCTTCATTTTCTGTTTTCCGTTGTTTTAATCGCTTTGCGCTGCCGTTTCGCAGCCTTCCGCGAGGCATTTTCGTTTTCCATTCAAATCGGCTAACATAAAATTATGGATGAGATTGATGATATAACGATGCAGGTCGGAGAAGCCGAAGGCGGCGAGCCGCAGCTGCAAATTCCCTCTGAGCTTCCGGTTCTGCCGCTCCGCGACATTGTGATTTACCCGTTTATGATTGTCCCGCTTTTCGTCTCGCGCGACCGTTCGATTAAAGCCGTGGACGAGGCTCTGAGCCAGAACCGGATGATTCTGCTCGTCTCGCAGAAGGACGTGGACAAGGAAGAGCCGTCGCAGGAAGACCTTTACAAAGTCGGCACGGTCGCCGTCATTATGCGAATGCTGAAACTCCCCGACGGGCGCATCCGCATCCTGATTCAGGGGCTGTCGCGCGCGCAGGTCGATTCGGTGACGGTCGGCAGCGATTACATCAAGGCGCGCATCACGCCGATTAACGAGCCGATGATAACGTCGAACACGCTCGAAGTCGAGGCGCTCGTCAGAAACGTGCGCGCCTCGATGGAGCGCGCCGCCAGTCTCGGCAAAAACATCTCGCCCGAAGTGCTGGCGATTATCGCCAATCTGGAAGACGCCGGAAGACTGGGCGATTTATCGGCGTCGAATCTGGAATTGAAAGTCGAGGACGCGCAGAGCGTGCTGGACATTTCCGACCCTATCCTGCGCCTGCGCCGCGTCAACGAGCTGTTGAGCAAGGAAATCGACGTTTTGACCGTCCAGCAGGAAATCAACACGCAGGCGCGAGCCGACATCGACCGCTCGCAGCGCGAATATTTTCTGCGCCAGCAGCTCAAGGCGATTCAGGGCGAGCTGGGCGAGGGCAACGAGCTTTATGAGGAAATCGAGCAATACCGCGACAAGATTCTGAAAGCCGAAATGCCGCAGCCCGCCGAGGAAGAAGCCCTGCGGCAACTGAAAAAGCTCGAACGAATGCACCCGGACACCGCCGAAACCGCGACCTTGCGAAACTGGCTGGACATTATGACCGATTTGCCGTGGTCGCGCGCCTCGAAAGACAACCTGGATTTGAAAAAAGCCCAGAAAATTCTCGACGAAGACCATTTCGGCTTGGAAAGAGTCAAGGAAAGAATCATCGAGGCTTTAGCCGTTCGCAAATTAAAGGAAAAGCCGAAAGGCTCGATTCTGTGTCTGGTCGGACCGCCCGGAGTCGGCAAAACCTCGCTCGGACGCTCGATTGCCCGCGCGCTGAACCGTAAATTCGTGCGTCTGTCTTTGGGCGGCTTGCACGACGAAGCGGAAATTCGCGGTCATCGCCGGACGTATGTCGGCGCGATGCCGGGCAGAATCATTCAGGGCATCCAGCAGGCGGGAACGAACAATCCGCTCGTGATTCTGGACGAAATCGACAAAGTCGGCGCGGATTTTCGCGGCGACCCGTCGTCGGCGCTTTTGGAAGTGCTCGACCCGGAACAAAACAGCACTTTCCGCGATAATTATCTGGGCGTGACGTTCGATTTGTCGAACGTGATGTTTATGACGACCGCCAACGTGCTGGACACGATTCAGCCCGCCCTGCGCGACAGGATGGAAATCATCTCGCTGTCGGGCTACACCGAGGAGGAAAAACTGGAAATCGCCCGCCGTCATCTCGTTCCGAAGCAGCTCGAAGAAAACGGCATCGAAAAAACGGACGTGACCTTCGGCAAAACGGCGCTTTCGGCGATTATCGGGCAATATACGCAGGAAGCGGGCTTGCGCCAGCTCGAACGCGAAATCGGCAAGGTCTGCCGCAAAATCGCGCGCAAAAAAGCCGAGATGGAAGACGATTTCAAGCCCGTCAAGGTGACGAAAGACAACCTGCACGAATTTTTGCGCGCGCCGAAAATCTTTCCCGAAATGGCTCTGAAAAAAGACCAGGTCGGCATCGTCACCGGCTTAGCCTGGACGGCGGTCGGCGGCGACATCCTGTTTATCGAAGCCATCCGGATGCGCGGCAAGGGCAATCTGGTTCTGACCGGGCAATTGGGCGAAGTTATGCAGGAATCGGCGCGCGCCGCTTTCTCTTACGCCAAGGCGCGGGCGTCGGAACTGGAAATCGACGAGGACGATTTCGAGAAATACGACATTCACGTGCATATTCCCGAAGGCGCGATTCCGAAAGACGGACCTTCAGCCGGCATCACGATGGCGACGGCGCTGGTTTCCGTCCTGTCGCGAAGACCCGTCCGCAAGGACTTTGCGATGACCGGCGAGATAACATTAAGGGGCAACGTTTTACCCGTCGGCGGCGTCAAAGAAAAGATTCTGGCAGCCAGGCGCGCGAGAGTGAAAAAAGTTATTCTCCCGGAGCCGAACAAACGTGATTTAGAGGATTTACCTCAGGAAGTTTTACGCGATTTGACATTTATATTCGTAGATAACGTGCGGCAGGTTTTCCGTGAGGCGCTTATGGAAAGAGAGCCGCAGCCGATTGAAAAGTCAAAACGCGCCTCCGCCAAGACAGCGCAATAAGCAAAGGCGGAACACGGGCAAATGCCGGTTCGGATTGTTTTTTACGTCTGGTTTGTTAAGTTTTAAAAGCCTTACCGGCGCGCCGGTTTCCGCCTCAGATTGATAAAAGCCAGATTTTACCGGCTTTCCAAAAATTGACACGCTTTGGCTTGTATGTTACGGTAAAGATTCCGATTTCTAGCGTGATTCGCAATAATAATCCGCAAAAAAGGAACTTTTTTAACCGCACGGCGTTAAACTAAAAACGCGCTGTGAAATAGTTTTGGGACGTTTCACTGATTCGCCCTAACCCTGAAGAAAGAAATTCTACAGTAAGGAGTATAGACGAACTGATGAAGACTAACCTTTTCAAGGTTTTCAGTTTAACCGCAATCATAATTTTCAATTCAATTTCCTTCGTAAACGCCCAGGTCAACGGTTCGGGACTCAGAAACGTCCCGGCTGACAATACGGCAGAAGTTAAATTCAACCAGATTTCATCGGACGCAGGCAGATATTTCAAAGAAGCGATGCTGCATTTCAGAGATAACGAGCGCAGCAAAGCCCGCGAAAAATTTGACCGCAGCGTCGAGGTTTTCCTGATGTCGGGCGTCAACGTCCGCGCCAGCAAAAACCTCAGCGACTGCTACAATCAGCTGATTGAGACGGTTTACCGCATCGAGTTTCCCTCAAGCCAGCAGCCGCAAATCCGCAGCCTCTCGGCGACCTGCGGCTGGAACATCGACAACAAATTAGCCGACGACGTCGTCGCCAAGCTCGCGCAGCCCGCGCCGCAGCAGCAGCAGCAGAATAACGCGACGACCGACAAAAATCTTGTGACGGCAGTCGTCGACAACAAAACTCAGTCGACCGTGCCGCAAGCCGGATTTACCGACCAGGGCTTTGAAGTTTCGCCGCTCGACGAATTGGCGAAGCTGGAGCTGACGCCGCAGGAACAGGACGTCGAAAGCGACCCGGTCGTCCAGCAGCAATACGAGCTGGTTAAAGTCGCCGTCGCCAACAAATCGCTCGGATTTACCTTTCAGGTTCATCCGATGATTCAGCAATATATCAATTATTATCAGGGACGCGGGCGGCAGACGATGGAAATCGGGCTGTATCGCTCGGGAATGTTTATGCGGATGGCGCGCCAGATTTTCCGCGAAGAAGGCATTCCGGAAAACATCGTCTGGCTCGGACAGGTCGAAAGCGCCTGGAAACCCTCGGCTCTGTCGTGGGCGGCGGCTTCCGGTCTGTGGCAGTTCATTCCGGGCACGGGCGCGCGTTACGGGCTTCGCCGCACGGCTTACATCGATGAAAGAAACGGTTTTGAAAAAGCGACCAAAGCTTCGGCGCAATACCTGAAATTCCTGGCAAATCGCTATAACGGAAACTGGGAGCTGGCGCTGGCGGCTTACAACTCGGGCGAAGGAAACGTCGATAAAGCCATTCGCCGCGCCGGTGTCGCCAATTTCTGGGTGGCTTACCCGTATCTGCCGAAAGAAACGCGCAATTACGTGCCGAACATTCTGGCGACGATTTTGATTGCGAACAACCCGCAACGCTACGGCTTCGGGCACGTTCGCCCGGCTCCGCCGCTGAATTACGCGCAGGTTCGCGTTCCGCCTTCGACCAGCCTCGGACTGCTGGCGCAGGCAGCCGACACGAGCGTCGAATATCTGCGTTATCTGAATCCCGAGCTGCGCTCGAATATGTCGCCGCCCGAACCGTATAACATTCGCGTTCCGGCTGGCAAGGCAAACGAAGTTTTCGCGGTTTTGAGACGCGTTCCGTCGTCGAATCGCAATAACGCTACGGTCGCCAGAGTCGTCGCGGGCGAAACGCTCGAAAACGTCTCGCGCCGCACCGGCGTTCCCCTCGAGCAGCTGCAGGCGGTCAACGGCAATGCGATTCCGCAGAGCGGAAAAGTCGTCGTCCCGAACGGCGTGCGCAAAACGAACTGGCAGCGCCCGACCACGCCGACCACAAGCGTGCCGACCGGCGGCGTTCGCGTAGTCAAAGCGCAGAGCGGCGATACGGTGGCGAAACTTGCCTCCCGCTACGGCGCGTCGGCTGTCGAAGTCGCCAAATTCAACGGATTGCTGCCCGACTCGCAGCTTGCGCCGGGACGCGAAATCAGAATTCCTTCGCGCTAAAATTAAATCGGTGAAAAGAAAAATGCCGGGTCTGAGAAATCAGACCGGCATTTTTTTGTCGGGATTCAACCGGGCTGTTTTTACGCGAAAAGCCTCCTTTATTAATTGTCGACTCTGAAATTGTGTTATATTTGTTTCTCAAAAATTCAGAATCGCAATTTCAAATATGCTCTTTCGGACCCACTCAGCAGCCGTTTACGGAATTGATGCCGACCTCGTGGAAATCGAAGTCAATCTGACGCCCGTTCGCAGCGAAGCGGATAACGCCGCGCCCGTCATTATCGTCGGCTTGCCCGATTTAGCCGTTCGCGAATCCAGAGAAAGAATCCGCGCCGCCGTCACCAACAGCTCTTATTTTTTCCCGTTTCACAAAACGACGATAAATCTCGCGCCCGCCGACGTTCGGAAAGAAGGCGCGAGCTTCGATTTGCCGATTGCGCTCGGAATTCTGGGCGCGAACGGCGATTTGGGCGGCGTCCAGCAGCAGCTGAATGATACGATGAGCGTCGGCGAGCTTTCGCTCGACGGGCGGATTCGACCGATTCGCGGCGCGCTTTCGATTGCGCTTCTGGCGCGCGAAAAAGGCATTAAAAATCTGCTCCTGCCCGAAGAAAACGCGCGCGAGGCGGCGGTCGTGCGCGAAATAAGCGTCTACCCGATAAAAAATCTGCGCGAGGCGGTCGAATTGATTCTGGAGCTGCAGGGCGGAAGGGAAACGAGGGTCGCGCCGACGAAAATCGACGTTTCCGATTTGAGCGTCGAGGACAATCGTTACCAGGTCGATTTCGCGGAAGTTCGCGGTCAGCACCAGGCGAAACGCGCGCTCGAAGTCGCCAGCGCCGGCGGTCATAATATTTTGATGATTGGCTCGCCCGGCTCGGGTAAGACGATGCTGGCAAAGCGGCTGCCGACGATTCTGCCGCCGCTCGAATTTGAAGAGGCGCTGGAAATCACGAAAATTCATTCGGTCGCCGGTCTGACCGGAAAATCCGGTCTGATTGTCGAGCGCCCTTTCCGAAATCCGCATCACACGATTTCCGACGCCGGATTGATT
>JALZHR010000211.1 GCA_030860665.1 Acidobacteriota bacterium | reverse complement strand
GTATAATCTCTTTAGTGCGGGAAAAATGGTCAGAACGAAGTTAAACGAGTTAACCGTCGAGGAATTTGCGAACACGATAACGCACGGCTTCGGGCTGCTGCTGAGCTTTGCCGGGTTCGTCATACTGCTGGCTCTGGCTTTATCGTCGGGCGGCGATTTCCGGTATGTTTTGAGCAGCGTAATTTACGGCTCGTCGTTAATCGTTTTGTATGCCGCTTCGACCTGTTATCACTGCGCGACTTCGCCGAAGCTCAAGAAAAGACTCCAAATCCTTGACCATTGCTGCATTTATCTTTTGATTGCGGGAACTTACACGCCATTTACGCTGGTCGCGCTGCGTGGCTCGCTTGGCGAGACTTTATTTATCGCCATCTGGTCTTTAGCCGCGCTCGGAATTTTGTCGAAGATTTTTTTCGGCAGGAGATTTCCGGTCGTCTCGGTGCTTTCATATCTGGTGATGGGCTGGCTCGGCATCGTCGGCATCGAGCCTTTATACGCTGCGCTCGGCTTGATGCCGGTGGCGCTGATGTTTGCGGGCGGCGGGGCTTATACGGTCGGCGTCGTTTTCTTCGCCTGGAAAAGCATCCGGCATCATCACGCCATCTGGCACGTTTTCGTTTTAACGGGCAGCGTGCTGCATTTTCTCGCGGTTGCGCTTTACGTCGCGCCCTACGCGGCGAAAGTCTGATTCAGATGCTTAAAGATTTCGTCGATTTCCTCGCGCGAGGCGCGGCTCGCGGTCGCCGCCGTTCCGTAAGCGATTTCAATTTGATTTCCTTTTAATCCTTCAAACACAAAATCGGCGAACTCGTCGAGATTCACGCCGAAAGTGTGCAAGCCGACGCCGCCCAAATCCGTATCGACGGCGGGCGGGATGATTTCGATGACCTCGACCGGCGTTTCTCTGAGCTGATAGCGGAGCGACAAGGTGAACGAATGCAGCGCGGCTTTGGTCGCGCAGTAAACCGGGACGTTTGCCAGCGGCACGAACGACAAGCCGGACGTGACGTTGAGAATCGCGGGTTTTTCCCGCCCGTCGAGCAGATGCGGAAGAAAAAGGCGCGACAAATGAACGGGCGCGTCGAAATTAATCGCAATCTCGCTGCGCGTCCGCTGCCAGTCTTCGCTTTCGGTCAAATTCAAATGGCGCTGGATTCCGGCGTTGTTGACCAGCACGTTCAGGCGCGGAAACTCGCTTGTCGCCCAATCAAACAGGGCGATGCGTTCCTGTTCGTCCGCAACGTCGCAGACGCGCGTGTGAAGCTGCGGGTGTTTTTCTTTCGCCTCGCGCAACTTGTCCTCGCGCCGCCCGCAAATGATAACTTCGCTGCCCGCCGCCAGAAACCTCTCGGCGAACGCGTAACCGATGCCCGACGCGCCGCCCGTAATTAAGATTGTATTTCCCGACAACTGCATACATTTATCATTTATCATTGAACATTTATCATTGAACATTGGACATTTATCATTGAACATTGAACATTTATATCCTTACCCGCTCATTGATAAATGTTCAATGATAAATGTCTCTAAAGCGTTTTTAAATCAATCACGAAGCGGTAGCGGACGTCGCCTTTGACGGTTCGCTCGTAAGCCTGGTCAATCTGCTGAATCGGGATTATCTCGATGTCGGAAGTGATATTGTTCGCCGCGCAGTAGTCGAGCATTTCCTGCGTTTCGCGGATACCGCCGATGCTCGAGCCGACCAGCGAGCGGTTGTTTCCGACCAGCGAGAAGGCTTGGATTTCCATCGGCTTTTCGGGCAAGCCGACCAGCGTCATCACGCCTTCCCTGCCGAGCAGCGCCAGATACATATTAAAATCGTGCGGCGCGCTGACGCAGTCGAGAATAAAATCGTATTTTCCGGCGAGCGGCTTCATATTCGCCGCCTCGCGCGTGACGACGAAATTGTGCGCGCCGAGTTCCCGGGCGTCCGTCTCCTTTGACGGCGATGTGCTGAAAACGGTGACGTCCGCGCCCATCGAGACGGCGAGCTTGACGGCTATATGCCCCAAACCGCCCAAACCGACGATGCCGATTTTTTTTCTTTCCGCGCCGACCCGAAAGCGTCTGAGCGGCGAATAAGTCGTGATTCCGGCGCACAGAAGCGGCGCGACGCCCGCGAGCGGCTGGTCGGGCGAGATTTTCAGCGTGTAAGCCTCGTCGACCACGATTTTGTCGGAATAGCCGCCGTAAGTCGGAGTTTTTCCGTCCATCTCGGTCGAGTTATAAGTCAGCGCGAGGTGAACCTGACAACATTGCTCGTAGCCGTCCGCGCAGTTTTTGCACGTCCGGCACGAATCGACAAAGCAGCCGACTCCCGCGATGTCGCCTTCCTTAAATCTGGTGACTTCCGCGCCGACGCGCGCGACGCGCCCGACGATTTCGTGACCGGGCACCATCGGGTAAGTCGAGCCGCCCCATTCGTCTCTCGCCTGGTGAATATCGGAATGACAAATCCCGGTGAAAAGAATCTCGATGAGAACGTCGCGCGCCGCGACGTTGCGTCTTTCAAAATGGAACGGCGCAAAACCTGACTGCGGCGAACGCGTCGCGTATCCGCGTGCTGACAACATTTATTTATTATCTCCCTCTGTTCGTTTGATGAATATAAATCTACCTTAACAACCCGCGGCGCGACTGTCTAATATGCGACATTTATCATTTATCATTTATCATTTATCATTGAAGAACCGCTAAATGTTCAATGTTAAACGGTAAATGATAAATGATAAATGTCGGTACGTGCGGCTTTCGCGGCAATAAAATCGAATACTCGCAGCTTCTCCCGTCGGTTGAGATTCAGCAGACGTTCTACCAGCCGCCGCAGATAAAAACGCTCGAACGCTGGCGCGCCGAGATGCCCGAAGGCTTCGAGTTTGCCCTTAAAGCGTGGCAGCTAATCACGCACGAAGCGAAAAGCCCGACCTTCCGCCGCCTGAAAAGAATTTTGACGGAAAAGGAAAAGGAAGAAGCCGGATATTTCAAGCCGACGGCTATCGTTCGCGAAGCCTGGGAAACGACGCTCGCCTGCGCCCGCGCGCTCAAGGCGAAGACGATTTTGTTTCAATGCCCGGCGAGCTTCAAACCCTATCCGGACAATATTCGGAATCTGGAAAAATTCTTTTCCGGCATCGAGCGCGGGCGGATGAATTTCTGCTGGGAGCCGCGCGGAAACTGGGACGCGAAAATCGTCAGGGATTTGTGCGGGCGGCTGGATTTATGGCACGTCGTCGACCCTCTGAAAAGCCGCACGACGACGCCCGACCGCTGTTATTTTCGCCTGCACGGAATGACCGGCTGGCGCTACAAATACGAGGAAGGCGAGCTGGAAGAGCTGGCGATGCTGCTGCCGCGGCGCGCCGACGGCAGCGGCGGCGGCGAAAGAGATTCGTATGTTTTCTTCAACAATATTTATATGACCGAGGACGCCGTCAGATTCCGGGAAATAATCGAAGCGGCTGAAGATTGACCGAAACGCGGCGGCTGATTCTAAATTCTAATTGTAATAATGAACGATAAACCGTTAGCTCTGGACGCTTACGAAACGCTCGCCGAAGCTTACGCGGCGGTCGTCGATACCAAACCGCACAACGCTTATTACGAGCGTCCGGCGACGCTTTCCCTGCTGCCCGAAATCGAAGGCAAAACCATTCTCGACGCGGGCTGCGGTCCGGGCGTCTATTCCGAATGGCTTATCGAGCGCGGCGCGCGGCGCGTCTTCGGCATCGACGCCAGCCCGAAGATGCTGAAACTCGCCCGCCAAAGGCTCGGCGGCGCGGCAAACGTCGAATTTCGGGAGGCGAATATGAACGAGCCGCTCGATTTTATCGAAAGCGAGTCTTTCGACCTCGTGCTCAGCCCGCTCGCGGTCGATTACGTCGCAGACTGGCGCGGCTTATTCAGGGAATTTTACCGCGTTCTGCGCGCGGGCGGGCATTTTGTGTTTTCCATTCATCACCCGTTTTTCGATTATCAATACTTCAAATCAGACAATTATTTCCGGACGGAAATCGTCGGCGTCGAATGGAAAGGCTTCGGCGAAGTCCGCGTCTATATGCCGAGCTATCGCCGACCGCTCGAAGAAGCCGTCAACCCGCTCGTCGAAGCCGGTTTCCGTCTGGAAAAAATCCTCGAACCGAAAGCAACCGAAAAGCTGAAGGAAACCGACCCGAAACATTACGCCGAGCTTTCGCGCGAGCCGTGCTTTCTGTGCATCCGCGCAAAAAGATAATTAGCTGTTAGCTGTTAGCCATTAGCGATTAGCTGTTAGCTGTTAGCTGCCGGCGATTAGTCGTAGGCGATTAGCAGCTAACCGTTGTTCGGTTGTAAATGCTCGATGCCTGGTGTTAAATACTATTAGCTAACAGCTAATAGCTAATCGCTAATCGCTATTTTATGAAATTGTTTTTATCTCTCTTTTTGTTTTTAATTTTCAGCCTCACGGCTCTGGCGCAGACGGCGGCGGTCACGGTTGAAGGGCAAGTGGTTTGCTGCGCCGACTGCTGGGCGGAAGCCGACCGCACGCGGGTCGAATACGGCACGGCGGAAGATTTGCTCAAAGCCAAATCGTGCGTCGAAGGCGGCGACCCGACGCTGCTCGCCGTCCGCGAAGGCGACCGTTTCACGCTTTACCGGCTGGAACAGGGCAAATTTAAATTGTCCGAAAAAAACTGGCTCTCCTACGTCGGCAAAAAAGTTTCTGTCACCGGCACGAAAAGGAAAATCAAAAAAGCCGACGCCTTTGTGGTCGACGCTTTGACGGTCGTCGCCCCGAGCATCGCCGAGCGCGAGGCGCGAGCCGCCGTCGGCAAGGAAGTCGAATTAAATCTGAAGGACTTGTTCGGCGCGGACGTGAGCCTCGCTCAATACAAAAACCGCATCGTGATTCTGAATTTCTGGGCGACGTTCTGCGAGCCGTGCCGCAAGGAGATGCCCGACCTCGCCGCGATTCAGAACGAATACGCCGCGCTCGGGCTGCAGGTCATCGGCGCATCGACCGACGACGTCGCCAACCGCGCCAAAGTAATGCAGTTTATCAGGGAAACGAAAGTCAACTTCCCTATCTGGACGGGCGCGACCGCCGCCGATATGAAGCGCTTCGGTCTCGGCGAGGCTCTGCCCGGCACAGTCGTGATTGACCGCAGCGGCAAAATCGCCAAAGTGATTTCGGGCGTCGTCAACGTCGCGGACTTGAGAAAACAGATTGACTCGATGCTGCAAACCGCCGAAAACGACCTGCCCCAGCCCGAAACAATCGCCACGACCGGCGACGAAAAAAAAGCCGAGCCGCAGCCGCGGCAGCAGCAGGCGTCGAGCGTGCCGTCGTGACCGCTCTGACCGGGCGAGGGTCGCGCCGTGAGCGGGACGGGACAAACAATCTATAAATGGACGTTCGGGACGCGTTTCATCCCGAACGTCATCGACCGCGCACGCTGGCGCAACACGCTCACTTATCAGGTCGACGAGCGTCTTTCAATCGGCGTCGAATACAACCCGCTCGCCGGAAAAGTCTCGCCGCTCGCCAATTTCGTCGCCGTCAAGGAAACGGAAAACCGCCCGGCGCTCATTCTCGGAACAAGCTCCGACCGCATCGGCACGCCGTCGGGACAATCCTTCTACGCCACCTTGAGCAAAAGCCTCGAACGCGAAACGGATTTGCCCGTCGCGCCCTACATCGGCTTCGCCTACGGCACCTACGAGAAACGCCTGCGTCCCATCGGCGGCTTGAACATCTATTTCCCGAAAGGCTTTTCGTCCACAATCCTCTACGACGGCGTGAACGTTCACCCGCTTTTAAACTACACTCGCGGACGCCACCAGCTCGCCTTCGTCCTCGTCCAGGGCAAAAAACCCGGCTTGAGCTACAGCGTCTCGTTCTGACGCGCGATTTTATAAAGCATTGAATCCGGCGGCGGATTCGTCGTATTATCTTGCAATCACAATTTAGATTGCGCTCTTTGAGGCAATCTCGGAATCGATGCAATACGATGTTTTTATAAGTCACGCGCACGAGGATAAGGACTCCGTAGCGCGCCCGCTCACGGCTAAATTACGCGAATCAGGCGTTAAAGTCTGGCTCGACGAGTTTGAGCTGAAGCTCGGCGACAGCCTGCGCCGCAGCATCGAGCGCGGTCTATCTCAATCGAAATTCGGCATCGTCATTTTAAGCAGAAATTTTTTCCGCAAAGAATGGACGCAGCGCGAGCTGGACGTTCTGCTGACAAAGGAAGAAACCGCCCGCAAAGTCATTCTCCCAATCTGGCACGAGATAACAAAAGAAGAAGTCGTCAGGTTTTCGCCGCTGCTGGCAGACAAACTAGCCGCCTCGACCGAGAAAGGCTTAGATTACGTGGCGCAGCAGATATTGTCGGTCGTCAAAGCGGAAATTCCTCTCGAATCAGCCGTCGCCGACCTCAACGCTCCCGTCGTTCGGACGCAGCCCAAGCCCGAAACCGCTCCCGTTCCCGATGAAAAAAGCGCGAAACCCAAAATATCGTTCACCGGCTGCTTCGTGATTCTGGCGATACTGGTCGGCATAGCTTTCTCATTTTCGGCAATAGTAACGTTTTATCCCGGCGGTCTCAATGCAAACAGGATAGATGCTGACGGCAGACGCGCGGCGAATGCTATTCTCACAAATCCTAATCCGGATAAGACTCCGACACTAACCGAATCGGAAAAAGAGGTGATTGAAAATCCGAAAGAGGTTGTGCTTGAAGGCTGCCGATTTTCCGCTTCCGGCAGCGGCAGCACATATATAAGTTGTAAGGTTTTCAACGGCTTTCGGGATAGAATTATTGTCCGTATCGAGATTGAGATAAAATTAGATACGCCTATCGGACCGCAAATTCTGCACCCTTCACTCACAGCCGCTCTTGAAGCAATGCCGCTGAGGTCTACCGATTTCTCGACCAACCTGTTGTTTCCCCACGAAAAATTAAGCTTAAACTCTAAAAAAAACATAAAAGTGCTGGTAAAGCCTATCACTCCGGTTCGCTAATGCGTCAAAGGCATCGGTTTCAAGCCTCTCCGGACTGTTCTTTGCTTTCTCCGGGGCTGGCGTTTACAATTGACGGCAGCTAATCACATTTCTTTTCCATTCAAAATTAGAGGAGGCATTCTGATGAAATTCTCAGGCAGAATTTTTTTGAGCTTTTGTTCCGTCCTTTGGCTGGCGGCGGCGGTCAATGCGGCGACTTTTACGGTGACGAAGACCGCCGACACGAACGACGGCACGTGCGATATGGCGGATTGCTCTCTGCGCGAGGCGGTGGCGGCGGCGAATGCGGCGGCAGGCGACGATACGATTTATTTTGCGCTTCCGTTGTTCAGCTCGCCGCAAACGATTACGCTTTCTGGAACGGAAATCGTTATCGCCGCAAACGGTTCTTTGACCATCAACGGAACGGGCGCAAACCGACTGACCATCAGCGGCAACAATCAGAGCCGCATTTTCGCCAGCAGTGCGAACGCGGTCGTCAATATTCATAACCTGCGTCTGACGGGCGGAAACGGCGTCGGCGCGACTAATACGGGACGCGGCGGCGCGGTTTACAACGTTGGCGGCACGATGGTCATAACCAATTCCGTCCTGACGGGAAACTCGGCGGCAAACGGCGGCGCGATTAATAACGCCGCCGCAACGGGCGGAATCGATGCCACGCTGACAATTATCAACTGCGTTTTGTCGAACAATTCTTCGACCAGTTCCGGCGCGGCTTTGCAGAATTTTTCGACCTCGACGCTGCATATGAGGAACACGACCGTCAACAATAACACGACGAGCGGAACGGGCATCGCGGGCGCATTTCAGGCAAATGGAACGGTGACCATCACCAACTCGACATTTTCGGGAAACTCCGCGCCGGCAGGAACGGGCGGCGGAGTTTACTTTAACGGTTCGAGCCTGATTATGACCAACACGACCATCGCCAGCAACTCGTCGAATACCGGCGGCGGCGGTCTGCACCGGACGGGAACGGCGGCGACCGCCAACGTCCGCAACACGATTATCGCAGGCAACACCGGCGCGGCGGCGACGCCCGACGTTTCGGGCGCGATAACTTCGCAGGGCAATAATATTATCGGCATGGTCGGAACGAGTACCGGCTGGGTTATGTCTGATTTGCAGAACGTGAATCCGTTGCTTGCGCCGCTCGGCTTTTACGGCGGAAACGGTTTCACGCACGCGCTTCTTTCCGGCTCGCCCGCGATTAATGCCGGACAGAATTGCGTCGTGACGGCGACCTGTTCCGCCGCCAATCCGCCCGCTGCCGTCAACACCGACCAGCGCGGCGCGGCGCGCCCCTTCGGCGAGACGGTTGACATCGGCGCGTTTGAAGTTTCCAACACTTACCGCGCCATTCTGCCCAGCGCACAGGTCAATCAGCCTTATAATCAACTACTCACGACCAATGCTGGCAGCTTTGTTTATTCGCACTCAGGTGGCGCGCTACCGCCGGGCGTGACCGTCAATTCCGGAAGCGTAAGCGCTTCGATCAGCGGTACGCCAACGCAAATCGGAATTTATAATTTCTCCGTCACAGTCGAAAATCATGCGATGAATATGAGTGTGATAAATTATCAACTGAACGTTCTGAGCAATGTGTCTTTCGTTCCGGTCAGCGGCAGATTCAGCTTGGCGGCAAACTTCGGCGCGTCAGGCACAATCGTGCGGTTGACCGACGTCAACACCGGCGCTGTCTACCAGACGCGAACCAACGCTTTCGGCTATTTCAATTTCACGAATATTCCCGTCGGCGGAACATACCAAATCAGTATTGTTTCCAAAACCCTGATATTTGTCCCCCCGCCGCCGATAACCGTTGTCGACGCGATGTATTTGGAATTTTAGCCGTAAGACAAATGAGCTTTGATTTTTGACTTTTGACCTTTGGGAATTTTAATTACGATTCGAGTCGCAGATTAAAGAAATCCAGAATCAAAGCTCATTTCTTTTAAGCTGTGAATTTATAGCCGAGTCCGTGAACGGTTTGGATATATTGCGGGTATTTCGGATTTTCTTCGAGTTTCTGGCGCAGCCACGCGACGTGCACGTCGACCGTGCGCGTCGAGGGCATCGCGTCGTAGCCCCAGACTTCGTCCAGAAGCTTATCGCGCGAGTGAACCGCGCCGCGATTTTCGATTAAAAACTGCAAAAGCTTGAATTCCATCGCCGATAATTCGACCGGCTGGTTTTCCCTGCGGACTTCGGCGCGTTTGAAATCGACCGAAACCGCGCCGAAACGGAAAACGTCAGGCGACGAAGAAGAAGAATTCGCCTGCGCTTTCGGCGCGCGGCGCAAAAGGGCTTCGACGCGCGCCAGCAGCTCGATGACCTCAAACGGCTTGGTCAGGTAATCGTCCGCGCCGAGCTTTAACCCTAAAACCTTGTCAATCGTTTCGCCTTTCGCCGTCAGCATCAGAACCGGCGTTTCGACGCCTTTCTGCCGCAAATCGCGGCACACGTCAAAGCCGTTTTTCTTCGGCAGCATCACGTCCAGAATTATCAAATCGAAATCTTCGCTCAAAGCCGCCGCCAAGCCCGCCGCGCCGTCCCTGGCGTGCGACACGTCAAAACCTTCGCTCCGCAAACGGTCGGTCAGCGTCAGAATCAATCCTTCTTCGTCTTCAACAAGCAGTATCTTCATTTATCATTTATCATTGAACATTTATCAAATTTCGACCGATAAATGTTCAATGTTCAATGTTCAATGTTCAATGTTTAATGTTCAATGGTAAATGAATGGTGAAGCGGCTGCCTTTTTCGGGTTCGCTTTCGATTTTTATCTCGCCCTTGTGCGCGTCGACGATTTGTTTTACGAGGCTAAGCCCCAAACCGTTGCCGTGAATCTGCTCGTCGACGACCGATTTGGCGCGGTAGAACGGCTCAAAAACGTGCTTCAAATCGTTTTTGGCGATGCCGATGCCTTTGTCCTCGACGGCGATTTTCACCTTGCCGCCGCCGTTTTTAGCCGAGATTTTCACCCATTTTTCGCCGTTGGAATACTTGACGGCGTTGCCGATAAGATTTTGAATCGCCTGGCTCAGGGCGTTTTTGTCGGCGATGACGGGCGGCAGATTTTCCGCGATTTCCGTTTCGACGACCATTTTCTTTTCGTCAATCAGCGGCTGGCATTCAGCCAGCGCGCCGGTGATGATTTCGCCGACCTGCGCCGGGCGCAAATCGTATTTCTTTTTGCCGGAATTCGCGCCCGCAAAATCCAGAATCTGCTCGACCATCGCGCGCAGCTTTTTGCCCTCGCGCTTGATTAAATTGCCGTATTGCGAAATCTGGTTTTCGCTTCTGACGACGCCGTCGGTCAGGTTTTCGCCCGCCGAATAAATGACGGCGAGCGGCGTCCGGAACTCGTGCGAGACGGACGAAACGAAATCGAGCTGCCGCTGCGCCAGCCGCTGCGCCCGCTGCGCCGACAGGAAAATCAAAACGACGCTGACCGCCAGCAGCGACAAAATCCCGAAGCTTATCGCGAGGTTTTTCTGCCGCGTCCGCGCGATGAATTGTTCGAGCGACCCGGCGCTGTGCTGAACGTTTAAAGTCCAGCCGCTGCTGCTGCCCGAGCCCGCTTCGCCGTCACCGCGCCTTTCCATAACTCTGAAGCGCGCCTGCGGCGTTTGGGCGCTCAAAACCTCGACTTCCGTATTCTCGCCGTCGCCGCCGCCGCCGCTGCCGCCGATGCGATTTTCTCTGGTCACGACCATCTTCTTCGAGGTCTTGGTCTCAAGCCTTCTGAAAACCATCCCGGACGGCTTTCGCTCGCCTTCCGGGCTTCGCTCCCTGGTTTCCATTTTGGAAAGCAGCTCGCGGTTGGAAAAAAAGATGAAATTATCGAACGATAAATCGAACAATCCGGCGCTCGCGTCCGTCGAGGTGACGTCGCCCGTCTGAAAGACGATTTGCTGTTGCCCGCTGCCGCCGCTGCCGCCGCGGACGACCGCCAGCTTGTAATCCGCACTCTCGCTCGCCGAGAAATATTTTTTGACGAGGTCGGGCAGAATTCGATTTTTGATGACGCCTTCGTCGAGCCTGATGATGAGAACGCCGTATCTTTTCGGTATTTCCAGCTTCGGCGCGGGCTGGCGCTCAGGCGTTTTTTCCGTGCGAATTATAAACTGGTCGACTTTTTTATCCGCGTCGTGAACCGGCATCAGCAGCGCCGGGATTTCGGTGTTGACCGGCTCGAAAATTCTCTCGTCGGCGAGCGACGGCTTCAGCCTGTTTAATTCTTCCGTCCACTCAGCTGGTTCAAACGCGCCCGTCTCGCGGTTGTATCGCAGAAGATTCTGCTCGCCGCCGTCCGCGCCGCTTTCCGCAAAATAAAAATCCCGAATCAATTCCGGGTAAGCGGTTTTCTCGCGCCAGAAAGCGAGCGGCTTGTTAAACTCGTCCCAGTTTTTCGCGCGCCAGACGTTCGAGCTGATTTGAAAATTGAAATAAGCGTTCTGGATTTCGCGGTTAAAATCCTCGGCAAAGCGCAAGGTGTCGGACTGCACCAGCCTTTGCAGGCGCTCGCGCTCGCCGCCCGCGACCTGCCCGAGCCACTGGTATTGCCAGGTGGCGAGCAAGCCGAGCAAGCCAAGCAGCGCGACGACGACTAAAATCGGAAACCACGAACGCTTCATAACAAATAATGGAAAACGAAAAATAAGCTTCCAGCCGTTTTCCGTTCTCCATTTTCCATTTTCCATTCTGTGTTGTAAATGGCTTTACAAAACATTTTACATTCTTAACAAATTCTTTTCGTCTTCTTAACCAAAGGCGCGCGCGGCTTTGTCATACTCCAAAATGTCAAAAGGACGTGAAGTCTTAAAAATCTAAGGAGCAAAAATATGAAAAAATTTATCGTAATGATTCTTTGTGTCACTACATTCTTTGTCGGTCTGGGCGGCTTGGTCGAAGGCGTCGGGGCGAAATTCAAATCCGACGAGCGCGCGCTCGAACTGGTGCGCCTCGCCCGTCAAGCCGTCGGCGGCGATTCGGCTCTCGCCGCCGTCAACA
>JALZHR010000210.1 GCA_030860665.1 Acidobacteriota bacterium | reverse complement strand
GAGATGCTCTGGTCGCGCGCGACGGTCGAGCAAGCCGTTTTCGTGCGCGGAAAAATCGAATCGGACGAAAACAACGCCGAAACCAACGCGACGGTTTTCGATTTGCTCAACGTTTTTCAGAAAATTCTCTCGCGCCAGCGAAAGGAAATCGAGCTGGAAATCGAGCGAGAGGAAATCTCGCTGGCGGAAATGCTCGACAATCTGAAAAAGCGGATTTTCAAAGCGAAGGAAATAAACCTGCGCGAATTTTTCGAGCAGATGCGCACGAAGCGCGAGCTGGTTTTAGCCTTTATCGCCGTGCTGGAAATCGTCCGCACCGAAAACATCAATCTCGTGCAGGAAAAGATTTTCGGCGATATTATTTTACGAAAAACCTGACCGCCGACGCGCGGATAAGCCGAAAGCAGGACTTCTCATTTTCCCCGTCAGCGTTTATCTGTGCTAATCTGTGGTTTCCTTTCATACTTGCCATGACAGAAGAAGAAGTAGCAGCAACAACAGCATCAGAAGAACTCGACGAAATCGAAAAACAACCGCGCGGCATCGCCGAGCTGATGGCGATTTGCGAGGCTTTAATCTTTGTTTCCGACGAGCCGCTCGCCGTCAAAACGATGGCTGACGTTCTCGGCGAAGAGCGCGAGGCGATTCAGGCGGCGGTCGAGGAGTTAGCCCGCGAATACGAGCAGCGCGAAGGCGGTCTGCAATTGCGCGAAATCGGCGGCGGCTGGCAAATCTCGACGCGCCCCGAATATCACGAGCATATCCGCGCCTTTCTGAAAACGCGCCCGAGCGCGAAGCTCTCGCTCGCCGCGCTGGAGACAATCGCCGTTATCGCCTATCGCCAGCCGGTCACCGTGCCCGAAATTCTGGAAATTCGCGGCGTCCAGTCGGCTTCGGCAATCAAGACTCTGCTCGACAAGCGCCTGATTGTCGCCAAAGGTCGCAAGGAAACAGTCGGGCGACCGATGCAATACGGCACGTCGAAGGATTTTCTGATTCAATTCGGCTTGAAGGATTTGTCGGAGCTGCCTTCAATTGAAGATTTTGAAGATTTGGTGCAGTAATAACTGAGAACTGACAACTGATAACTGACAGTTTATTTTTTCTTTCACTATCAGTTATCAGTTATCAGTTATAATGAATTATGCAGGAACGTTTACAGAAACTTATCGCGCAAGCCGGAATCGCTTCGCGCCGTCGCGCCGAAGAAATGATTGAAGCCGGGCTGGTCACGGTCAACGGCGAAATCGTCCGCGAGCTCGGCACGAAAGCCGACCCCGAAACCGACCATATCAAGGTCAACGGAAAATTGATAAACCAGCGGCTCGAAAAGCGAGAGAACGTCTACATTTTACTGAATAAACCGAAAGGCTACCTGTCCAGCGCATCCGACCCGGAAGGCAGAAAGCTGGTGACGGATTTGGTCAGAGGCTTCGGCAAGCTGTTTCCCGTCGGCAGGCTAGATTTCAACACCGAAGGCTTGATTATCCTGACCAACGACGGCGATTTCTCCAACTTTATCGCTTCGTCGAAAGCCGTCCCGAAAGTTTACGAGGTCAAGGTCAAAGGCATCCCGAACGAAAACGCGGTCAATAAACTGCGTCGCGGCATTCAACTGGAAGACGGCTTCAAAACCGCGCCCGCCGAAATCAAGACCTTAAAATCGACCGACAAAAACGGCTGGTTCGAGGTCACGCTTCACGAAGGACACAACCAGCAAATCCGCAAAATGTTCGACGCCATCGGTCACTCGGTCGTCAAGCTCCGCCGCATCGCCATCGGCAGCATCGGCGAAGACAAGCTCCCGACCGGCGCATATCGCGAACTGAGCGCCGACGAAGTCAAACAACTCTTAAAACCCGCCAAAAAACGCGCGCCGAAAGCCAAGCCGGAAAAATCGAGCACGCAACCGGCGGAACACTCGCGCGCGCTGAAACCGAAAAAACCGAAGCGCCCGCGCCGGAGCGACGAACGTTCCGCAAAAAATAAATCTTCCGCCCGAAAGACCGGCGCTTAGCTTTCTTCGCGTTTATTTTCCGGAAACCGCAGTTTATTGATTAAAGGCTTATTGATTGAATACAGAAAAAGACGGCGGGAAAACAGCAAGCGGGATAAGCCGGGACGCTTTCCCTAACTTCAAGACCGGTGATATCGCATCGAACTATCGGCTGGCTTCTACCCTGACTTATCCCAATGCTGTATTGAAATTTAACAGCTATAAACTTAATTATTCTGTCGGATAGCAGACATAAGCGAAAAAGATTTCCGCTCTCCGGCGGAATAATCGGATTTTCTACGAATACGCGATGCGGCGGGCTGAAAACCGGCGGTTTTGACGCGGGAAATTATTTACGGTCATCTTTCGGCAGGCGGGCAAATCAGTGATTTTTCCGCTGCTGCTGCTGCTGCTGCTGCCGCTGCTCGATAAGAGAGCTGACGGTTTCGGCGATTTTGTCCAAATCGTTGGGTTTGATGAGATACGCCTGTGCGCCCGAAGCCAAGCCCTGTTCCTTTTCCCAGCGCTGAACCGAGGCGGTAAAAAACATCAGCGGAATCTGGCGGTTGAATTTGCGAAACTCGCGGCAGAAATCCGCGCCGTTCATATCGGGCAGGCGATATTCGGTCATAATCAGGTCAAATTCGTTTTCTCTGGCTAAATCGAGTCCGGCTTCGCCCGTTTCGCACGTTCTGACGTCGTAACCCGATTGATTTAAGAAAAATTTGACGATTTCGGCGTTGTCTGAGCTGTAATCGACGTAAAGAATAGTTTTTTCAGCAGATTGCATAATAAATGGCGCTCCTTCTGTGGAAGTCGGGAAAGATTGCCGCTGGCTTCTTCAAACGGAAGCAAAAGCAAATAAAGTTTCAAGCAAAAGCGTCCCCGGCGCTTTTGCTTGAGCGTGAATATTTCTTCAAAAAAAATTATGAGTTTTGCCGGATTTTTATTAAATAAATAAGACAAAACCGAATCAATAAAGGAGAGTCGCAAATTTTGCGGTTATCGATTCTTCGTTTAAAGCGAAACCCTGTGTTCGACCATAATGCAGCGTTCCTGAACTACTTTGATTCCGTTTTTCGCCAATTCGTTGGCAACAGAATCATTGCGGATGCCGGATTGAAACCAGACGCTTTTCGGTTTCGCCGCCAGAATGTCCTCGGTGTGCTGCGGGATGTCCTGCGAGCGGCGGAAAACATTGACCAAATCGACGCCGCCCGGAATGTCCGACAAGCGGCGATAAACTTTGCGCCCGAGAATTTCCGTCACGTCCGGGTAATAAACCGGCACGGGAACGACGTCGAAACCCGCGCGGACGAGATATTCCGGCACGTAGAAGGCGGGCTGAAAACTCTGCTCCTCAGTCTTGATGCCGAGTACGGCGATGCGCCTGGTTTCCGCCAGAATAATACGGATGTCCCTGCGGTCGGTGATGATGTTTTCCTGCCAGTCCATATCCTGATATTTTACTTTATCCGCGGCGGCGGTCTGAGTTAAATAGCCTGCGCCGCGCGCGGAAAGGGGAAAAGTCGCGCCGGATAAATATACCCGATTCGGCGGAAATTACAAAATCCTGACGAAGAATATAAGTCTCCGAAACTTTAATTTCACGATTCTCTTCCGTTTGAATGAGGCTTTATTACGAATTTATATTATAAGGTAAAAGCGCAAATTATTTTTACTTTTTACTTTTATTCTGCGTCCTTCGCCTCATCAATCTCTTGCGCTTCTGTTTTCATCCGCCGTAAGCTAATCTATAAATAACTATTACAAAAATTAAACATACCAATTAATTTTATGAATTTTGAATTGAATGAAGAGCAATCACAGATAAAATACAGCATTCGCGAGTTTGCCGAAAGCGAGATTCGCCCGAACGTGATGGAATGGGACGAGAGCCAGCATTTCCCCGAGGAGCTGCGCCCGCATCTCGCCGAACTCGGGCTTTTGGGCATACTTTTTCCCGAAGAATACGGCGGCGCGGCGATGGGCTACGTCGAATACGCGACGATTATCGAGGAACTCGGCAGGGTTGACGGCTCGGTCGGTCTTTCGGTCGCGGCGCACAACTCGCTCTGTTCAAACCACATTTATCAATTCGGGACGGAAGAGCAGAAACAGAAATATCTCGTTCCGCTCGCGCAGGGCGAATCGTTCGGCGCTTGGGGCTTGACCGAGGCGCAAGCCGGCTCCGACAGCGCCGGAACGCGCACCAGCGCGGTTCGCTCGAACGGCGGCTGGCGCGTCAACGGCTCGAAAAACTTCATCACGCACGCCATCTCGTGCAACACTCTGGTCGCCGTCGCCGTGACCGACAGGGAAAAAGGAAACAAAGGCATTACGGCGTTTATCTTCGACAAGTCGATGGAAGGCTTTCGCTCGGACAAAAAGGAAAACAAACTCGGGATGCGTGCGTCCGAGACGGCTTCGGTCGTTTTTGAAGACTGTTACGTCCCGGACGAAAACCGCCTCGGCAACGAAGGCGAAGGATTTTTGCAGGCGATGCAGGTTCTGGACGGCGGGCGCATCTCGATTGCGGCTTTATCGGTCGGCATCGCCCAAGGAGCATATGAAGCGGCGGTGAAATACGCGAAAGAGCGTCACCAGTTCGGCAAGCCGATTGCGGAATTTCAGGCGATTCAGTTCAAGCTAGCCGATATGGCGACGCAAATCGAAGCCGCGCGGCTTTTAACTCTGCAAGCCGCCTTTTTGAAAGACAGCGGCAAAAAAACGACGCGACAATCGGCGATGGCGAAGCTTTTCGCCTCTGAAGTCGCGGTTAAGGTCGCAGAGGAATCCATCCAGATTCACGGCGGCTACGGCTACACGAAAGATTACCCGGCGGAAAAATACTGGCGCGACGCCAAGCTCTGCACCATCGGTGAAGGAACGAGCGAGATTCAACGTCTGGTAATTGCTAAACAACTGTTGAAAGCTTAGAAAATGTCAAAATGCGAGGTTCACAACAGCGAACTTGAAGACGGCAAAGCAAATATTCGATACGGTTTGATTGTTTTGCCTGACGAATACAGGAAAGCCAGAGAAAAACTTTTCCCGAATGCCAATTCATTCGTGCTCGGCGGCTGTATAATAGGCGGAGTCAGCGAAACACAGGTAAAATTCTGCCGCCTGTGTCGCGAAGCGGAAAGAAAACATAGCAAGTTGAGCTTTGCTTCCAGAATCGGAAGAATTAGGCTACTTTGACGCAAATAAGAGCAGAAGCCCGCGTGTGCCGAGGCGTATTCGTTTAGCCGATGTCCGCCCTGACACGCGCGGGCTTCTGCCTTTTTATTCAATCGAGCATTGCAAAAAGAAATTTCAGAAAAAGCGCGCAAATCCTGGAAATTAAGTTTTTAATTTCCAGGATTTGCGCGTGTCGCTTGGGGCGACAATATTTAAACTCTTGAATTCTGCTATTGAATCTTGTATTTAACCGTCGCGTTCGTTCGGTTTGCGCCTTCCGCCACGATTTCAAAGCTGATTTTTTTCCAGACCATATCGCCGAGACGAACTTCGCCGCCGCCGGTGAAGGCTTTTGCGCCGTCTGCCGTATTTTCATCGTTCAGAAAATCAATGGCGACGACAATATTTTCCGTTTTGAAATCGGCTTTGATTTTTTCCATCAGCCGGCGCGTCACGAACGTTTCGTTTTCCGACAACGTGTTTGATTCGCCCGTGGCGGTTTCTTCCTCTTCGGCGTCGACGAAATTGTATGCGACGTCGGCGACGGCGCGGTTGTTAACGTTTATCCTGACGTCGAAATGTATCGGCAGGGCGTTATCTTCAGCGCCCAATTGACAAGCGCCCGCGCCGCGAATGCCGATTTGCGATTTTGAAATCGAATAACGCTCGACCTTAACGAATTTGACTTTAATGCCGCTTAAAACCAAATCGGTTTCCATCTTTCTGGTCAAGCCGCGCGCCGCGATTGAATACGTTTCGTCAAGACTCAGAACGGCTTTCGCGGCAGCGGTCACGTCTTTCGGTTTCGCTGTCGCGGCTGTAACGCCGAAGGTGAAAAGAAAAAATACGAGTAAGAGATTGAGATGGTTAAAATATTTATTGGTCGTCTTCATCGTTTTAAAGCCTCCGTCAAATCAGCAACCAAATGTTACCCCGCAATAGCAACAGCAAAGTCCGTGCCGGAGCATTAGTTTTATTTAAGTGCTGTATTTATAAGTCTTAGGCAGACAGGAAGCAGACGCTTAAAAGAAAATATTTTGCGGGAATTTGTATCAAAGACGAACAGGCTCGTATCGGCTGGAAACAAAGCGGCGGATAATTCGCCGCTCGAATTGGCAATTGGCGGGAAAAATGCGAAAATTACAGACTTATGTTCGAGGACGGGAATCTGGTCGAGAAACTCCTTGCAGGCGAGACGCGCGCGGTGGCGCGGGCGATTTCAAAAGTCGAAAACGGCGCGGAAGACGCCGCCGGGCTGATGAAAGCCGTTTTTCCGAAAACCGGACGCGCGCTGGTCATCGGAATTACGGGCGCGCCCGGCGCGGGAAAATCCTCGCTCGTCGACAAGCTGGCGATGTTCTACCGCGACCGGGGCGAAAAAATCGGAATCGTCTGCGTCGACCCGTCAAGCCCGTTTTCGGGCGGCGCAATCCTCGGCGACCGGATAAGAATGTCGACGCTCGGTCTGGATAAAAACGTTTTTATCCGCTCGATGGCGACGCGCGGAAATCTGGGCGGGCTCTCGCGCGCGACGGTCGACGCGGTGGCGATTTTAGACGCGGCGGGCTTTAACAAAATCATCGTCGAAACCGTCGGCGTCGGGCAGGACGAAGTCGAAATCGTCAAAACGGCGGACGTTTCGGTCGTCGTTCTCGTGCCGGGAATGGGCGACGACATTCAGGCAATCAAAGCCGGAATTATGGAAATCGGCGACGTTTTCGTGATTAACAAAGCCGACCGCGAAGGCGTTTTGCGCACGGAAAAAGAACTTGAAGCCCTCTTAAGTCTCGCGCATCGACCGGATTTCTGGAATTCGCCGATTGTCAAAACGATTGCGACCGAGAATAAAGGCATCGAAGATTTGTCGAAAGCCATCGAAAGCTATAACGATTTTCAGAAAAAGAGCGAAAATCCGGAGCGCAGAAAGTCCATTGCCAAATGGAGACTGCTCGAGCTTTTGCAGGAAAAACTGCTGGCTCGCGTTTTGAATACGAACGGAACAAGCGAAAAACTGGAACGACTCGTCCAGGAAGTCGCGGAAAAGAAACGCGACCCGTATTCGGCGGTTGAGGAAATCCTAGAATAAAAAGCTGACGGCTCACTAACGGCTGACAGCTACCAGCTACCTATGAAAATAAGTCATCTCGGCATCGCCACCAAAGGCATCGAAGAAGCTTTGAAATTTTACGAAAACGCGCTCGGCTTGAAAAACGTTCATACCGAGGTGGTCGAAGACCAGAAGGTGCGCGTGGCGATGCTGCCCATCGGCGAGACGCGCATCGAGCTTTTAGAGCCGACGAGCGAAGATTCGCCGATTTCAAAATTTCTGGAAAAACGCGGCGGCGGCATTCATCATATCGCCGTCGAGGTCGAAGACATCGAAGCGGCGCTTTTGAAACTAAAAGAAGCGGGCGCGCGTTTAATTGACGAACATCCCAGAATCGGCGCGGAAGGCTGTCTTGTCGCGTTCGTTCATCCGTCATCTACAAGCGGGGTTTTGTTGGAATTGGTTCAACAGCAACAAGAAAATTAGTGTCAGGAGATTTTTATTAAAAATTATGGAAGATAACAAAGATAGATTGAATTCGGAAGACGCGACCGGCGCAGCAAGCACCGGCGCGACCTCATCCGCGG
>JALZHR010000208.1 GCA_030860665.1 Acidobacteriota bacterium | reverse complement strand
CTGCTGAAAGCGGAAATCGCCGCCGTCCAATACTGCGGCGCGACGACGCGCGTCAAGCTCGACGCCGGCGGCTTAATCCTCGAATCTCTCGTCCTGCGTCTCGTCGGCTTGAAACCCGGCGACGAGTGTATGGTCGGACTGCCGCCCGACAGAATTCAGGTTTTGAAAAGTTAGGAAATTAAGGGAAATTAGGAAATTAAGGGAAATTAGGGAAAGAGGGAAAGAGAATATTTTCTCGCTTCCTTAATTTCCCTATTTCCTATTTCCCTAATTTCCCTAATTTCCTATTTCCCTAATTTCCCTTTTTCCTAGTTACTGCGGCGGGAGATAACCTGCGGGAACAGGCTTGTCGCTGGAAATTCCGAACTGCATCGCCGTAAAACCGGCGGTCGAGCGCATCTGATACCAGACGCCGCCGCGATAAACCGCCAAATCCGTCTTGCCGTCGCCGTCGTAATCGCCGGGAGCGGGAACGTCGCCGTTCGCACCGAACTGTGTGGCGACCAAAGCGCCGTTGCCCGAGTTCAGGCGATACCACGTTCCGTCCGACGGACGAAAGACGCAGATGTCTTCCTTGTTATCACCATCGTAATCGGCGGGAACAACAAGGTCGCTCGCCAATCCGAAGGAAACTCCGGAAAAGACTCCGTTCGAGCTGTTGATGCGATACCACGTGCCGTCGCCCGGACGGAAAACAGCCAAATCATCTTTGCCGTCGCCGTCATAATCGCCGCCGACTGGGCGGTCGCCGTTTGCTCCGAACTGTGTCGCCACAAATTGTCCATTGCCGCTGTTGATGCGATACCAATAGCCGTTTGACGGACGCCAGACAGCCAAATCGTCTTTGCCGTCGCCGTCCCAGTCTCCGGGCTGCGGAATGTCTCCGTTTTGCCCGAACTGCACGGCGTCAAGCGTGTCGCTGGAGGATTTTGAAAGATACCAGTATCCGTTTGAAGGACGGAAAACGGCGTGGTCGGCTCTGCCGTCGCCGTCGTAATCGCCCGGCACGATAATGTCGCCGCTCGTGCCGAATTGCGTGGCGACAAACTGGCTGTTGCTGCTTCTGGTGACATACCAATCGCCGACTGAAGGACGAAAGACTGAAACGTCGGATTTACCGTCATTGTCGAAATCGGCGGCGGCTCTGCTCGGCGGTGCTAAAGGCTGAAAGTTATACGCGACTATCGAAAAATGCTGGTCAGTCGTATCGGTATTGCCTAGAGCGCCGTCGCCGTTGAGCGCCACCGCGCTGACGGCGACGCTGAAGAAACTTCCCGCCGGAACGCCCGCCGGGATAAAAACGTTCTCGACGTTATTGAGCGTGTCGCCGCTGCCGCCGGTCGTCGAGACGCCGCCCGTGAAAACATTTCCTCTATAAAAATTCCCGTTGACGTTGACCTGCAAATCCAGATTGTTGACCAGCGCCGGATTGCCGACGCCCGGCGGGTCTGTCCAGACCAGCGTGATGCGCACGGGTTTTGTCGGGTCGGCGACCGTTCCGATAATCCCGACGCCCGTTCCGGCGTTTTGCAGAGTGATTTCTTCGTTAATGTATCTGACGGGGACGCCGGTGTTGAGCATATATTTCATATTGATGCGTCCCCAGCCCTCGTTGCCGTTCGGAATCGTCGCCGTGTTGGTCGTCGTCCCGTTCATTTCCTGCGCCGTGTTGAGAATCGCCGCTTTGACCAGCGAAGGATTCGGGTATTGCCCGGCGTGCGTGTTTTTCCAGAACTGCGTAAAGAGCGCGGCGGCTCCGGCAACCTGCGGCGCGGCGTGCGACGTCCCGGTGCTCCACGCGTGATTGGCGTCGATGAACCCGCTGACGCTGCTGCCGCTTCCGGCGCGCGAGCCGGCAATGACCGTTCCCGGCGCGGTAATATCGGGCTTGACGCGCCCGTCGGCGGCTGGACCGCGGCTCGAAGTGCTGCGCAAATCGTCCATATTATCCGCGCCCGTGTTGCCGATTTCCGGTCGGATGTTTTCGGAATTAGCGACCGAGATAACGTTTTTCGCCACTTTTGGACGCGTCAGGCTGAGCGCGCCCGGACCGGAATTGCCCGCCGAAAAGATAATATTAAACGGGTCGATGCCTGCCGCCAGCGAGCCGTCCTGAACCAGACCGTCATACAGCGCGGCGAGCGAATCGTAGGAATTTCCGTTCGTGCCGCTGCCCCAGCTATTGTTCGAGATTGTGCCGCGAACGCCGTTCGGTCCGAGAGTATTTAAGGTATCGTCAACCGCCTGCGCGTCCGTCGTCGTGTTTCCGGCTTTCAGAAACGGGATATTGATGATGTTGGCTTTGGGAGCGATACCGATGCCGTAGTTGTAGCCGGTCGGGTCGAGCGTGCTGAAAGGCGTGTTGCCCGCGATGATGCTGGCGTTGATGTGACCGTGACCGCCGGATGCGCCCGCAGTAGCGCCGCGCAGCGGACCGTCGACCGTATTGGCGGAATTGATATAAAAACCGCCGTTGCCCGGGATGTTCACGCCGTCGTCGGACACCGAAACGGTCACGCCCGTCCCGTCCACGCCGAACTGCGTCAGCGGATTGTATCCGGGCGCTAAAATGCTGGTCGGGCTGGTGTAATTCCCGGCGACGATTTGCGCGGCGCGCTCGTCCTCGCGCGCCGGCTCGATAAACGGGTCAATCCGCACGACATCGGGAATTTTAGCGATTTCCGCCAGCTCGTTAACCGGCATTTCGACGCGCAGGACGTTAAAGAAATTATTCGGCAGTTTCATCGTATGCAGAATTCTGCCTGAGAACGAATTGGAAACTCTGCCCGCGACCGCTTCCAGATTGGCGCGCGAGAAAACCGCGATGTCGAATTTTGCCGTATTGCCGCGCGCGGCGTCGGCGAACTGCTTCAGCTCGGGCGAAAGCTTGTCGCCAGCCGCGTAGCGCCCGACCCAGCGGACGCGCGAATGAGTCGCGATGCGCGAAATCGCCGCGCCGTCGGCGTAAACGAAAAACGCCTGGTGCGGAACATACTGCACGATTTCCGCGCCGATTTCGCGCAGGCTTTCGAGCCATTCGTCTTTGGTCGCGGCGGCAAACTGCACGATGTAATAATCTTTCTCGGCGGCGTTGACGTTTTCCGTCCGGTTCGCTCTGACGGTTTCGGCGGG
>JALZHR010000205.1 GCA_030860665.1 Acidobacteriota bacterium | reverse complement strand
TTCCACGTCTCCCAGTATTTGCGTCAGGGCAATCGCCATCCCGTAGAAAAAAACGAAAAGGATTAAGCCGTGCCATATTTTGAATTTTCCCAGTCGCCAGCCCAAAGTCTGACGAAAGGAAAACGTCCGGGATTTGGTCACGACCAGCCAGGCGACGATTAATGTGAAAAGATGAGCGGGAATCATCGCCAGCAATCGCAGAATGACTGCCGTCGGGTCGGTCAGCATAAATTCAAACAGCCCGGCGCGGTCTGAAAAATCGACGTTTTCCGCGAGCAGATACGGGATTAAAACAAGCTCCGGTAAAAAGGCTATAAAAACTATGCTCAAAAGCCAGATGCCGAGCGCCGTCCAGCCGTTCCACGGCGGATTGTTCGGCGTCGGCTCGACGGTCGAAACAATTTTCTCTTTCGCGAGCGGCGCGGCGAAATTTTCTGTCGGTTCGAGGTTTTCCACGAAAAAAGTGTATCTAATTAAGTTCAAAGTTTAAAGTTCAAGATTTGAGGCTGCCGGTAAATTGCTTCGAGCTTTGAGCTTTTAACTTTAAACTTTGAACTTTTAATGGTAACCTGTAATCCCGTGGAGCAACACGGAAATAATCCCCGACAAAATGTTATTGCAGTCATTCCGGCGCGGCTCGAATCGACCCGTCTGCCGAATAAGCTGTTGCTTGATTTAGACGGAAAACCGTTGATTTTACGGACTTTAGAGCAAGCCCGAAAAGCGAGAAACGTTTCGCGCGTGATTGTCGCCACCGACAGCGCGGAAATTCTGAAAATTGTCGAAGAAAACGGGAACGAAGCCGTTCTGACTTCAAAGCATCATCAGAGCGGCTCGGACAGAATCGCCGAAGTCGCCGAAAATTTGCCGGAAAATTCGATAATCGTCAACGTTCAGGGCGACGAGCCTTTGATTCCGCCCGCGACGATTGAAAAAGCCGTCGAAGCAATTTTGGCTGACGAAACGGCGGATATTGCGACGACCTGCGAGCCGATTCACGAAATAAAAGACGTTTTGAGCGCAGACGTCGTCAAAGTCGTCATCGATGAAAACAATTTCGCGCTTTATTTTTCGCGCTCGCCGATTCCGTTTCTGCGCGACGAGGCGAAAAAGCACGGCAATCTGGAAAACGCTCTACGGAATAATCCGGAGTTGCTTTCGCATTTTCGCAAACACACGGGGCTTTACGTTTACCGGCGCGAGTATCTGTTAAAATTTACAAAGCTGGAACAGGCACGGCTGGAAAGCCTCGAAATGCTGGAACAGCTTCGCGCGCTGGAAAACGGAGCGCGCATCAAGGTCGTCGAAACGACTGAAAGCTCGATCGGCGTTGATACTCAGGAAGATTTCGAGCGCGCGAGGAAAACTCTCGAACGGCGAAAAACCACGTATCGGGAAGCAAAGACGGAAGACATCCCGCAGATTGCGCGCGTTCACGTCGAATCGTGGCAAAAATCCTTCGCCGGAATCGCGCCGCCCGAGCATCTGAACAAAATGTCGGTCGAAGAGCGCATCGAGCGATTCCGGCAGGCTTTCGCTCAGGAATCGTTTTATAAAATGCTGGTCGCCGAGACGCCCGAATACGGAATCGTCGGCTTTGCCGATTTCGGCGAATCGCGCCTTTTGAAACATTCGTTTGACGCGCAGCTTTACGCGATTTACTTTTTGCACGAATTTCAGAGAAAGGGAATCGGCGGAAAGCTTTTCCGGCTTTGTCAGAAGGAAATGGCGGTGCGCGGCTTTAAGTCGATGTGCCTGGACACGCTCGAAATAAGCCCGTATCGCGGCTTTTACGAAAAAATGGGCGGGCGCGTCGTCGGCGAAAGCAGCCACCCTTTAGCCGGAATCGAATTTAAGACGCTGATTTACGGCTGGGACGATTTAAGCGAGGCGGCGACGATATGAGCGATTGGCTCGGATTATTATTTTTCGTATTGCTGATTGGCGGCATTTTTCTCGGCTTGAAGATTTTAAGCAAGCCGCAAAAGCGAACCGAAGTAGAATTCGAGCGCAACGCGGCGGAAAACGCGACGATGCTCGGCGCGAGTATGAATGCGCTGCACGAATTGATGAATCCGGAAGCGGCGAAATCAAAAGAAGTGCAGACGCAATTAAAAGAAGGTCGCTACAACAAAAAGCGGCGCGAAGGAAAAGCCGGTGGAACAACAACGGACGCAAGCGAATAACCTGAATCCGGCGACGGGCTGGAAAAGAACGATTGCCTTTGCGATTGATATGCTCATCGTCATCGTGCTCATCACTTTGGCGATTGTGTTTTTGAATTGGGCTTTGCGGATTCCGGTCGAATATGCGTCGCCTTCCGTTATCGGGTTGCAGGTGGAAATGGACGAATACGCCACGCGTAACTTCTGGAAAATCGTAGTGATTTATTCGCTGGCAAAGCTTCTGGTAGTTATGACGTATTTCGCCGGGCAGGAAAGCAGCCGCGCGCAGGCTACAATCGGCAAAAGAATTTTCGGACTGAAAGTCGGCGATTTTGAGGGAAAAAGAATTTCGCTCCGGCGAGCGATTTTACGAACTTTCTGTAAATCAATTTCGGGGCAGATTTTATTAATCGGTTATTTAATGGCGTTTTTTACAAAAAACAAACAGGCTCTGCACGACGTTCTGGCGGGAACATTCGTGTTTGAAAAATAAGAGGTGAAAAAATGACAAAATACTTATTCGTAACCGGCGGCGTGGTTTCAAGTTTGGGAAAAGGCTTGGCGGCAAGCTCAATCGGCTGCCTTTTGGAATCGCGCGGCGCGCGCGTGCAGATGCTGAAGCTCGACCCATATATAAATGTCGACCCGGGCACGATGTCGCCGTTCCAGCACGGCGAATGCTACGTGACCGACGACGGCGCTGAAACCGACCTCGACCTCGGGCATTACGAGAGATTCACCAACGCCAAGCTGTCGCAGGCGAACAACTGGACGAGCGGGCGCATTTATCTTTCGGTTATCGAAAAAGAGCGGCGCGGCGATTATCTCGGCAAAACGATTCAGGTCATCCCGCACATCACCGACGAAATCAAAAACGCCGTCCGCGCCGTCGCCGAAAAAGATAATCCGGACGTTTTGATTGTCGAAATCGGCGGAACGGTCGGCGACATTGAATCCCTGCCGTTTATGGAAGCGATTCGCCAGCTCGGGCGTGAAGAAGGTCGCGGCAACGCGCTTTACGTTCACGTTACGCTCGTGCCGTATATCGCCGCCGCCGGGGAATTGAAGACAAAGCCGACGCAGCATTCCGTCCGCGAGCTGCGCGAAATCGGTATCTCGGCTGACATTCTTTTGTGCCGCTCGGAAAAGCCTCTGTCGGCGGACTTGCGCCGTAAAATCGCGCTGTTCTGCAACGTGCAGGAAAACGCCGTCATCGCCGCGCAGGACGTGAAAACGATTTACGAAGTTCCACTCGCCTTTCACGAACAGGGCTTGGACGATTTAATCGTCAAGGAACTCGGTCTCGAAGAAAAATTCCCGAACGCCGATTTGAAACGCTGGCGCGAGCTGGTCTCGACCATCCGCGAGCCGTCGGAAGGCGAGGTGAAAATCGCGATTGTCGGCAAATACGTCGAGCTGGAAGATTCCTACAAATCGCTGCGCGAGGCGCTGACGCACGCGGGCGTGGCGAACAATCTGCGCGTTAACGTGAGCTGGATTGAATCGGAAAGTTTGATTGACGACGAAAATTATCACACGCGATTGCAGGATTACGACGCGATTTTAGTTCCCGGCGGCTTCGGCAAGCGCGGCATCTCGGGAATGATTCGCGCCATCACTTATGCGCGAAAATCCGGCACGCCGTATTTCGGCATCTGTCTCGGAATGCAGACGGCTTGCATCGAGTTTGCCCGCAACGTCTGCGGCTTGCGCGACGCCGATTCGACTGAGTTTAATCCAGAAACGCCTTTCCCGATAATTTTCAAGCTGCGCGACCTGGTTGACGTCGAAAAGCTCGGCGGCACGATGCGTTTGGGAGCATGGGCTTGCAGATTAAGGGAAAATTCGCTGGCGCGCGATATTTACGGCGGCTCTGAGGAAATTTTCGAGCGCCATCGTCACCGCTACGAGTTCAACCCGGAATTCCGGCAGATTCTGGAGCAGCACGGCTTCGTTTTCAGCGGCGTTTCGCCGGACGGAAAATTCGTCGAGATGATTGAGCTGCCGCGCGAGAAGCACCCGTTTTTCGTCGGCTGCCAGTTTCATCCCGAATACAAATCGAAACCCGTCGACGCGCACCCGCTTTTCGTCTCTTTCGTCAAAGCCGCCCTGCAAAATCGCCTGAACAGCGAAAATCTGAGGGACGACGTGACGAGCGATAGACAGGTGCAGCGCGAAATGTTTGAATCGCAGGAAAGAGCGGCGGTGCTGGGCGAAGAATAATTTAATCTGAAAAGCGATGTGGAGTTTTGCTTTTATTTGTTTTTTTATAGCAGTCGCCGTTGCCGTATTGTTAAATTGGATATTTTTTGATTTGCTAATTCACATTCAAAGCAAAAGATTTCATTTCGACTGGGTAAAAGCCGGCAAACCGCTGGGAATGTTTCATATGGGAATATTTCATACGCCGCCCGACATTCCGACCATCAGAGGCTCTATAAGTAGCAGTCGACTTATATGGTGGTGGGTTTTTCAAAAACCCGTCTGGGTCGAAAAAGACGAAAAAGCGGCTCGCTTTTATAAATATTTTCGCGCTACCGGGATAGCTTATTATTCGCTGATTCTTTTCGGCGCGGTTTCGTTTATCGTGATTTTTTTAATTCAGCCGTAATTCAACAAAAATATTCAATGAATTCTTTCAAAGTAGAAAATGTAAGTTTCGGCGACGGGCGCTTAAGTTTTATCTTGGGTCCGTGCGTCGTCGAATCGGCGCAGCACGCGCTTTTTATGGCGCAGGAAATCAACGACATCTGCAAGCACGTCGGCGTGGATTTCGTCTATAAATCTTCTTTCGACAAGGCTAACCGCAGCTCGATTGAGAGCTTTCGCGGGCAGGGAATGGAATTCGGCTTGGAAGTTCTGGCGCAGGTCAAGGAAGAAATCGGCGTTCCGGTCATCACGGACGTTCACGAAACGTGGCAGGTCGAAAAGGTCGCTGAGGTCGCCGATATTATCCAGATTCCCGCGTTTCTCTGCCGCCAGACGGATTTACTAATCGAATCGGCGAAATCGGGCAGAGTCGTGAACGTCAAAAAAGGACAGTTTCTCGCGCCGTGGGACGTGAAAAATATCGTCGAGAAACTGCAAAACGCGGGCGGCGAGAAAATTCTGCTGACCGAGCGCGGCGCGAGCTTCGGCTACAATAATCTGGTCGTCGATTTGAGAAGCTTTCCGATTATGCGCTCGTTCGGCGTTCCGGTCGTTTTCGATGTAACGCACAGTTTGCAGCTTCCGGGCGGCTTGGGCAAGGCAACGGGCGGGCAAGCCGAATACATCGAACATTTCGCGCGCGCCGGAGTCGCCTGCGGCGTCGATGCGGCTTTTATGGAAGTCCACGACAATCCGGCAAATGCGCCGTCGGACGGACCGAATCAACTGCCGCTGGCAAGACTGGAAAAACTGCTTTCCAAATTAAAAGCGATTCATCAATTAATTAATGCCGTATGAAACGTGGAGCTTTTATAATTTTTGTTATCGTATCCGTCTTTGCCTGTTGCGCGGGCTTAATTCAGGGACAAAAAAAAGGATATAAAACAAAAAAATACGCTGCGCCGCGATGCGCTCACATAAAAAACTTTTCGTTTGAAGGAAAGATTAAACGAGTAAAGGGAAGACTGGCTCTCGGAAGTCAGCCGTTTTCTTATGAAGGAATAGTTGCATTATATAAAATAATCGGGGAAAAAGAGATTTTTCTACAGTCTTATCTTACGAGCGACGACGGGAAGTTTGAATTTAAAAGTTTAAAGCCGGGGATTTATTTATTAAAAACGGGCACAATCGGTCCCGGCTTTAATTGTCGGGATGTAAAAGTGATTCTCGCGCCGGATGATAAGGACAGCTCGAGCGAAGATTTGGAAATCCAGGTCGAGCTTGGAACATAGATTTTAAATATGAAATTTTTTCAATCAATAATAATTTTTGCCTTTTGCCTTTTTAATTTTGCCTTACAGGTTTCGGCGCAGGACGAAAACGTGCGCGCTTCGGCAGCGTGGCAGGTCAAAAAATACGACATCACCGCGACTTTACCGACGGCGGCTGACCGTTTTTTGACCGCCAAAGCCGTCCTGAATCTTCAAAACGTCGGCAACGGCGCAGGCTCGCGTCTGACTTTGCGCGTCAGCCCGGGCGCCGAAGTTTCCGCCGTGACGGTTAATAATTCGACCGCCGCTTTTACGAAAGGCGAGGAAAAGCTCGGCACGTCGCGCACTCTGCAAAGAATCATCGTCACTCTGCCGTCGGTTCAGCCGAACGGGACGACGACCGTCGCGGTTGATTACAAATTAAAAGTCGACGAAAATTCCGGCTTGAACACGATTTCGCCGGTCGGCTCGCAATTTTTGCCCTTGTCCTTCTGGTATCCGACGCCGAACAGTCATTACGCGCCGCGCGGAGCGGATTTCGCGCCGTTTCGCCTGACCGTCAACGCTCCCGCCGGCGAGACGATTGTTTCATCCGGAACGGCAGGCGCAAACGCTTTTGAACAGAAATTAAACGGTCAGCCGTTTTTCGTGACCGGAAACTGGGATACGCTCGAAGTCAAAGGCGTCACGGTTTATCTGCCGAAAGGCGCGAGCGAAGCGGAAAAACAGCGCGCCGGTGAACTGGCGAATCTCGCCGTCGAAGCAAAAACTTTTACGGCTTCGCTGCTCGGCACGGCGACTGAAACGCCGACGCGCATCATCGCCGTCAGACGCGGCGCGGGCTTTTCCGACGCGGGCGCGATTCTGCTCGATTACGGCGCGTTTCGCCGCCAGAAAGTAGATTCGCTGACGGCGATGACGATCGCCGAAGCCGTCGCTAAAACCTGGCTCGGCAACGCCTCGCTGGTGCGCGGCGAAGGTTACGGCGCGGTGCGCGAGGGCTTATCAAGATTTATCGCCACCCAGTTTATCGAAAAACAATTCGGCAAGGACGTCGCAGACATTGAAAGACTGCGCCAGCGTATGGCTTATGCGGCGGTCGCCCGGCGCGACGCGCCTTTGGCGCAGGTGACGCCGCTCGACGATTATTTTTACGCCTCGACCGGGAATAAAGGCGCGATGATTTGGCGAATCGCCGCTCGCAATGCCGGTCAGGCGGAGTTTTTCAACGCGATTCGCCCGCTTTTGAAAGAAGGCAATCTAACTTTGTCGGGCGTCCGCGCGGCTTTGGCGACGCAAAAGGAATCGCTCGATTACTGGTTCGATCAGGCGACCGATATGAATCTGCTCGTCGGATTGCCGCAGGCTGCCGGCGCGGACACGAAAGTCGCGCTGAGAAATCTGGGCGCAATCGCCGTCAACGTAACGGTCGTCGGCTTGACGGATAAAGGCGAGAAAGTATCGACGCAGGTGACGATTCCGCCGCAAAGCTTTGGCGAAGCGGTTTTTAAAACGCCTTCAAAAATAATCCGGGCTGAAATCGACCCGGAAAAGCTTTTGCCGCAGGTCGATTTTTCCGACGATATTGCGCCGCGCGAATTTATCGAAAGCGATGCGCTACTAGTGATTAAGCGCGCCTTTGATAAACAGGAATTCGCCGCGGCTGAGAAAAGCGCGCGAACGGTTCTGGTTCTTTACCCCCGCCTGGACGACGCCAGAATCTGGCTGGCGCGGTCGCTTCTGGCGCAAAACAGAGCTGCCGAAGCCGAAAAGGAATTTCGCGCCGTTCTGGACGAAAAACTCCCGACCGGAAGAAGTCTTGCCTGGGCAAATCTCGGACTCGGCGAGATTGCCGCCAAATCGAATCAAAACGCGCAGGCTGCAAAATATTTTGAGGAAGCAATCAGAGCCGACGCCGAATACGGCGCGACGCTGGCAGCGCGCGCCGGAAGAAGTAAAACCGGTATGGGCGCGAGCGTCGACGAAAGCGTGAAAGCGTTTTTTGCGCAATTCGACAAAGCCGCTGTTTCGGGAACGAAAGTAAATGTCGACGCACTGATTATAGCGGGCGAGATACCGAGATTTTCGGGCGGCGTCAGCGGCGCGCAGGAATGGAGAACGACCGTTTTGCAGGTTGACCGAATCGATGCAAATAACGTTTTAGCCGAAGTTCAGTTAAATATCAGATTGCTGAACCGCGACCCCGAAAGCGGAACGGCGGTTTTTCTGCTGTCGAAAGTCGGCAGCAACTGGAAGCTGAACAGCGTCGAGATGTTCGAGGTCAGATAAGATACATATTATAATGTAAAGGCGTTTTGGAAGATGAAGCCTGCGCTGAGCAAGGCGCAGGCTTTTTCGCTTTAAAATAATGGATAAATCTATTCTGACCGAAGATATTATCGCCCGCGCCCGAAAAATAAAGCTCCTTTTGATGGATTGCGACGGCGTACTGACGGACGGGCGGCTCTACTTTACCGAAAGCGGCGAGGCGATGAAGGTTTTTCACGTCCGCGACGGGCAGGGCTTGGCGCTCTGGCATAAAGCCGGTTTTCGTTCGGGAATTATTTCGGGAAGAGACGCGAAAAAAATTCTGGATAAGCGTGCATCCGAGCTCGGAATCCATTACATCAAAGCCTGCTCGCTCGATAAAGCGAAAGATTTTGAAGATATTTTACAGGATGCAGTAGCGACGCCCGAAGAAGTCGCGTATATCGGTGACGACGTAGGTGACATTTGCCTGATGGAAAAAGTCGGTCTGCCGGTTGCCGTCGCCGATGCCGCTTCAGAAGTTTTCCCGCACGTTATATATAAGACGGGAAACAAAGGTGGTCTGGGCGCGGTCAGAGAAGTGATCGACCTTTTATTAAAGGCGAAAAATATCGGCTGAAATTTTCAAAGGTTTTTTTGAAAACCGGCAACCGAACGCAAAAAGGGAACATCTTAGCCTGCTCACTCAAATTCACGACGATTTTTGAGTGAGGAAAAGTTAGAAAAAAGTCTTCGCTGCGGGCAACTTTGCAGAAAGCCGCTTCATCTTAACTGGCTCGATTGAAAACGAGCAGGATGATTTGAAAGGTTAAGAAATAGTTTTTAACTTTTTAGGCAACAAGTTGAAAAGCTGATTCATCTTAACCGGCTCACTTGAAAACAAGAAGCAGATTATTGTTAGAAAATAAAGCTCTCTTTTCTTTTATATTGAAGAGAGTTTTATTTTCGACAATACTCGGAAGAATCGATATTTGAAACGTATATTTTGGACTTGAAATCGAGTTCAAAACAGTTTGCAAAATGCGCCTCAAATGATATTAGAAAATGTGAAGAAACATTTGAAAACCGCTTGACAAACATATACGAAATGTAGAGAATACATATTTGCCTCTGACAAACTTTCGTTAACGTGAAAAGAGAAAAGTTAAAAAGTTTCACGAGGCGGTTGACAAAGAAGATTGATTGAGTATAATTAAAAGTTCGCCTCGTAAATGAAGCGAAACGAAGCCGAAAGAAAATTTAATAAAATTTGATTCGGCGCTTGACAAAAAGATTTGATTAAGTATAATCAAAAGTTCGGCTCATAAAAAGAGCTGAACAAAGTAAAGAAAAACTAATCAAGAAATTGATAGAAATTGATATTTGAAAACTAGGTATAGCGAGTCCTGTGTTAATTCAAAACACAAGTTTGTAAATAAGAACAAACGA
>JALZHR010000191.1 GCA_030860665.1 Acidobacteriota bacterium | reverse complement strand
CGCTTTGATAATGTATCGAAAGCTGTAGTAATTTATAAAATTCCTGACAGGCGCGTCTGAGACGTTAAGGCGGCTGTTTCGCCTGATTCGGTAAATTTAAAACGACCGGATGAAAAAATTTCGCGGACAGATACAAATCAGCTTTCGATATTCCCAGCACCTCGGTCCGAGATTCGACGCGGCTGGCGTTACCCTGCGTCTGGAAACCGCCGACAGTTACAAATTTGCAGATGCCGCTCAATGGGATTTCAGTAATTACAGCGGCGCTGTGGAAAGAGGCGTGCGCGAGGCTTTAATCGAATCGGGCTGCGACCCGGAATCAGGCATCCACGTTACGCTTCAGGAGATAGACTATGATTACGTTAACTCGTCCGAGTTTTCCTTCTATATTGCCGCCAGGTGCGCCGTTAAATCGAGATTTATGATTAGCGAAATCAGAAATCCGATAGACCTTATAAAATAATTCATAACATTTATCTATCGAAAATCGGCTTTCGTCTATTTCTTTTCGCCGAGCGCGACGGCGCGCTGGTATGCGGCGTAGACGGCTTTTGACAGAACCGTTCTCAAGCCGCCTTTTTCCATCTGATAAATCGCTTCGGCGCTCGTGCCGCCGGGCGAGGTGACCATATTTCTCAGCTCCGCCGGGTGCCGGTGCGATTCCATCGCGAACAGAACCGCGCCGAGCATCGTTTCCTGCACCAGCTCTTTCGAGACTTCGCGCGAAAAGCCCATATGCACGCCCGCGTCGGTCAGGGCTTCCATCACCATAAAAATATAAGTCGGTCCGGTCGCGGAAAGCGAAGTCGCCATATCAATCATATTTTCCGTTTCGACGAAAAGCTCTTTGCCGAGCGCCGTCAGCAAGGCTTTCACGCGCGACTTTTCGGTTTCGGAAATTTCCTCGGTGCAAGTCCAGGCGGTCATTCCCGCGCCGATTTGCGAGGGCGTGTTCGGCATCGCGCGAATGATTTTCTGATTGCCGAGGCTCGCGGAAATCGTTTCGATGCGCGCGCCCGCGATGATTGAGAGAACCGTCTGTTCGGGCGAAACGACGCCTTTCAATTCCTGCAAAACGCCTTTCAGACGCTGCGGCTTGACGCACAGGGCGACCGTCGAATCTTCGCCGCCGCCGGCTTTGACGCTTTCGACCGCTTCGGTATTTTTCTCGAAAACCCGGATGCCGTATCTTTCGTTCAGCTCCTGCCGCCGACCGGCGCGCGGGTGGCTGCCGACGATTTGCCCCGCGCCGACCAGATTTTTTCGCAAAAGCCCGGCGATGATTGATTCCGCCATCACGCCGCAGCCGATAAAAGCGAGATTAGTTTTGCTCAGATTGTTTTTCATAAAACGCGTGAATCGTAAATCGTGAATCGTAAATCGTGAAAATGCAAGTTTGGTATTTACGGTTCTTGTTTTATATTCTGAAAGAACGATTTACCATTTACGATTTACGATTTACGAAAAATGACCATAGACGAACAAATCGAATTTATCAGAAAGGGCGCGGTTGACTTAATCCGCGAAGAGGATTTAAAGGCGAAGCTGGAAAAAAGCGCGAAAACCGGCAATCCGCTGCTCATCAAATACGGCGCAGACCCGACCGCGCCCGACATTCATCTCGGGCACACGGTCGTCATCCGCAAATTAAAAGCCTTTCAGCAGCTCGGGCATATCGCCATTTTTCTCATCGGAGATTTTACGGGAATGATTGGCGACCCTTCCGGCAAATCCGCCACGCGCCCGATGCTGACGCGCGAAGAAATTCTGGCAAACGCCGAAACCTATAAAAAACAGATTTTTAAAATGCTCGACCCCGAGCGCACCGACATCCGCTTCAACTCCGAGTGGATGGAAAAATTCGGCGCGGCGGATTTCATCAAGCTGGCGGCGCGCACGACCGTGGCGCAGATTCTCGAACGCGACGATTTTGAAAAGCGGATGACCGATGAAAAACCGATTGCGCTGCACGAGCTTTTATATCCATTGGTGCAGGGCTACGATTCGGTCGCTCTGGAAGCGGACGTCGAGCTTGGCGGCACAGACCAGAAATTCAATCTTCTGATGGGCAGAACACTGCAGCGCGAATACGAGCAGGAGCCGCAGGTCATTCTGACGATGCCGCTGCTGAAAGGCTTGGACGGCGTGCAGAAAATGTCCAAATCGCTGAACAATTACATCGGCATCGACGAAGCGCCGGGCGAGATGTTCGGCAAGGTGATGTCGATTTCCGACGAGCTGATGTGGGAATGGTACGAGCTTCTGACGGATTTGACGCCGTCGGAAATCGGCGCGCTGCGCTCGCGCTGCGCCAACGGCGAAGAAAATCCGCGCAACGCGAAAGTGAACCTGGCAAAGCTGATTATCAGGGATTTTCATTCGCCGGAAGTTGCCGAAGAAGCGGAAAAAGAGTTTGTCGAACGTTTTCGCCATAAACAGCGCCCTGCGAATATCGAAGAATGTGAAATCCGCGCCGGTGAATGGGATTTAAGAAGGCTGCTGGTGCGCGTCGGGCTGGCTTCCTCGATGGCGGAAGCCAAACGCTTCATAAATGACGGGGCTGTTAAAGTAAACGACGAGCGGCGGTTTTCAAAAGATTTGACCATTAACGTTGCCGAAGAAGATAAAATATTATTGCAGCGCGGCAAGCTTCATTTTCTGTATGTGCGCGGAAAAGCCGTCGCCGATATTGTTCGCTGCGAGGTTCAATCTTCGATGCTCGCTTCGATTGGCTATGACCAGGAAAATCAGATTCTGGAAGTCGAGTTCAAAAACGGCGAAATTTACCAGTATTTTGAATTTCCCAAAGAAGAATATGAAAATTTTATGGAAATAAAAGATAACGACGAATCGCTGGGCGGCTTTTTTAACAAAAACGTCAAGGCGGGCGGTTATCGCTTTATAACTCTACGATAAAATGTCGCAAATCATCGAAACCGAAGAAACCTTAATCATCGAAACGCCGGAGCGTGTGCCGCTGGCTTTCGCGCTGGCGTCAATCGGTAATCGTTTTCTGGCGGTGGCGATCGACCATTTTATTCAGTATTTCACGATTTTCGTCGTTATCTGGATTTTTATGAGCCTTTCCGGCTTGGGCGAAGCGGTCCAGGAGGAGGGCGCGGCTTACACATTACTGTCGGAAATGCCGAAATGGACGATCGCGGTGATGATAATCCTGCTTTTGCTGATTTTCTCCGGTTATTTCATTTTTTTTGAATGGCTCTGGAACGGGCAGACGCCCGGCAAGCGCTTGCTGAAGCTGCGCGTTATTCGCGAGGACGGGCGACCGATTACGCTCTGGGAAGCGGTGGCGCGAAATCTTTTGCGCGTTTTCGACACTTTTCCGGGTTTTGTACTGCCGATTTATTCGATCGGCTTGATAACGATTTTTATGAGCCGCCGCGACCAGCGCATCGGCGATATGTTCGCCGGAACGGTCGTCGTCCGCGAGCGCTCGGACGAAGCGCCGAAATTTTCCGAAGTGTTTTCGACGCGCGTAACGGACGCGGCTCTGCGCCGCCTGCAAAAACCGACTGCCTTCACGGCGGATTTGCGCGGCGTGTCCGAAGCCGAGATTGAAGTGGTCGAAAGCTTTCTCAGGCGGCGCGACGATTTGTCGGAAAGACAACGCCTCTGGATGGCTTGGCGCGTGGCGCTGCCGATTATGTATAAAATCAAGCCCGCCTACGATATGCAGACTTTCACCTACGAAGGATTTCTCGAAGAATTAGTGCACCGTTATCATTCGCGAAACCGTTTTATAAATTGATATTTTTCACCGCAGAGACGCCGCAGACGCAGAGACTTTTAAGAAAATGAAACCACAGATTGACACGGATGGACATAGATAAGAAATTGATTTTATCCTGCCCATCAAGCAGCGAAGCCTACTCTATCCTGTTAATAATCTGCGTTTATCTGTGTCCATCTGTGGCTAAGTTTTCTTCTCCGCGTCTGCGGCGTCTCTGCGGTGAAAATATCCCAAACGCGCATTTTTGCTAAAGCCCCGCAAAATATGTTATCTTGCTTAATCTGAAAGATTTCCGGTCTCTTGCAAACTCAGGTTGTGAATAAGCAAAAAAATATACTCGTCACGGGCGGAGCGGGATTTATCGGCTCGCATCTGGTCGATAATCTGCTGCTGTCCGGTGAGGGCGCGCGGCAGGTCACGGTCGTCGATAATTTCAACGAGTTTTACTCGCCGGAAATTAAGCGCAATAACATTTCGCGTCATTTGAACAGCCCGCAGCTCCGGCTGCGCAAAGTCGATATCTGCGACCGCGAAGCCCTGCGCGAAGTGTTCGCCGAAAGCCGCTTCGACGCAGTCGTTCATCTGGCGGCGTGGGCTGGCGTCCGACCGTCGCTTCTGAATCCGAGGCTTTACACCGAGGTCAACGTCAACGGCACTTTGAACCTGCTCGAAATGGCAAAAGAATTCGGGGTCGGGCAATTCGTTTTCGGCTCGTCGTCGAGCGTTTACGGCATCAACTGCAAAATTCCCTTCTCCGAGGAAGACAAGATTTCCAAGCCGATTTCGCCGTATGCCGCGACCAAGGCGGCGGGCGAGCTTTTGTGTCACACTTTCTCGCATCTCTACGACATCCGCACAATTTGTCTGAGGTTTTTCACGGTTTACGGCGCGCGCCAGCGTCCCGATTTGGCGATTCATAAATTCTCGAAACAGATTTGGACGGGCGAGCCGATTCAGATGTTCGGCGACGGCACGACGCGCCGCGATTACACCTACGTCGACGATATTATTCAGGGCGTCCGCGCGGCGATCGATTACGAAAAATCGAATCACGAAATTTTCAATCTCGGCGAATCGCAGACGATTGAGCTGACCAGATTAATCGAGCTTCTGGAAGAAAATCTGGGCAGAAAAGCGGTTATCGAGCGCCAGCCGATGCAGCCGGGCGACGTTCCCGTCACCTTCGCCGATATTTCAAAAGCGCGCGAAATACTGAACTACAACCCGCAGACGAAAATCGAGGACGGCATCCCGAAATTCACTGAATGGTTCGTAAATAAAATGCAAAATGCAAAATGCAAAACGCAAAATTAGGAAGCCGGAAGTTAGAAGACAAATTTCTACTATCTTCTAACTTCCGGCTTGCGATATCCCGCTCTGCGTTTACTTAATTACTTTCGCCACTGGACGGGAAAGAACTTTCCGGCTTGCTCCGGCGTAATTTTTCCCCCGGCAAGCTCGACGGCGCGGGCTAGAACGGCATCGCGACCGGCAGCCATATCGGCGGCGGTCGGCAGCATCAGCTCGTCGGGAATCACGCCGACTTTTTCCAGGCTTTTTCCGTCGGACATTATCACGTCGGCGTCCGTCACGCTGACGCCGTAAAGCATCACCGAATTAACGCCCGTTTTTTGCCCGTAGGAACGCGAGCGCATCACCGCCCCGGCGGATTTATCGCCGACGACGATGCCGCGTTTTTCAATCTGCATCAGGCGCGCGAAAATCTCGGCGGCTGAACCGGACTCGCTGTCAATCAAAACGACTACTTTGCCCTGAAAGGCTTTAGCGCCGCGCGATTCAGCCACTTGCGGCTTCATTTCGCGGCGTCCCTTCAAATCGGCGATTTTCACGTCGTGGTCAAAGAAATAACCGGCAAGCTTTTCGAGCGTGGTCACATAACCGCCCGGATTTCCGCGCAAATCCAGCACGAGCGACCTTCCGTCCTTGACGTGGTCGTTGACGAGCGAGTCAACCCGTTCCGGCTCGAAAGCGAAGGTCGGCATACTCCAGATTACGACGTCGTCCACCTTTTTAAAACGATGCGCGTAATAGCGCTCTTCGTTCTCGGCTTCGCGAATCAAATCGTAGATGGCGTCCGGCGAAGTCAAATCGACAAAACGATTCAGCTGTTTGATTTGCGCCGAAATATCCAATTGGTAAGGCTTCTCCGGCGCGTTCGGACTTTTGACGACCAGCCGGATTCCGCTGCGCGGGCTGAGCGTGTAATAAAAATACTGCATTATCCACAAATCGCTGCGCTTCGGGCGAAAGCCGTCAACCGTCACAATCTCGTCGCCCGGGCGCAAGCCTTTCGCCTCGGCGTCGCTGCCCGGTTTGACCGCCACGACAAAGCATCTGTCGCCGATCATCTGCATCTGCCAGCCGTATTCGACTTTGGAAGTTCTCGACGGCGGGTAAAAAATCGTGTGCGAATCATTTAAGTCGAGCACGGCTTGGGCGATGACGGCGACCGCCTGGCTCATCGACGTCGCCTGCTCAATCTGCTTTTCGGCATCCTTAAAAATCGCTTCGACATCTTTGCCGCCGAAGGACGGGTCATAATAATTTTTTTTGATTTCGTTCCGGACGCTTTTCAGCATATCTTTAGCCGCCTCGCGCTGCAAGCCTTCAAACTTCTGCGCCGATGCCGCCGGACTCAAGCCGAAAAAGACGAAACCGATTAATAAAATGAGATTTATCGTAAACTTGAACATATTTTTGAGATGGATTTGTCGAAGATAAAGCGGGCTCGCCGTCTTGGATGCAGTTTAAAGAATTATTTCTGCAAATAAAATCACGCTGTATCGAATATTTTCGCTCATTTTACGCCGCGCCGCGCCGCGCCGCGTCTCAGTAAAGCCCTTTTTCGCCTTTCGGGCGAGTGTTCCAGCGTTTGTGAATCCAGAGCCATTGTTCCGGGTAGGCGCGGACGTATTTTTCCACGATGCCCGTAATTTTCTGCGTTAAATCACGGATGTCTTTTTCCGCGTCTTCCGTTTTTTCGTATTCGACGGGCGGTTCGAGATAGACGACGTATTTTTGCTTCGCTTCTTCCCAGACGGCGAAAGCGGGCAAAACAAAAGCGTTCGTGCTCAAAGCGAGCTTGGCGATGCTCGTCGTCGTCGAAGCCGGAACGCCGAAAAAATCGACGAAAACGCCTTCGCGCTCGTGGACGTTTAAATCCGCCAGGATGCCGAGAAGCTCGCCGTTTTCCAGCACGCGAAACATCTTTCGCGCCGATTGTTTTTTGTCCAGCGTGACGCAGCCGAGACGCGTCCGCAGGCTGTCCACGTAATTTTCCACCAGCGGGTTGTCGATGCGCCGGACGAGAATGTTCATCGTCTGGTCGAAGGCGGGCGGCAGAAGATTAAAAATTTCCCAACTGCCGAAATGCCCGGTGAAAAACAAAATTCCGCGTCCGGTCGCGCGCGCGCGGTCGAAATTCTCCTTGCCGACGACCTCGACCAATTCGCGCACTTTTTCGGGCGAAAATTCCCTGAAATGCGCGACGAAGCCGAGCTGCCGACCGAGCGATTCAAACGTGCCGCTCAGGATTTTCTCTTTTTCTTCGGCGGGCAAATCCGGCAGAGCGATTTCCAGATTGCGCCGACCCGTTTTTTTGAGCTTCGGAAAAAGGCTGACGATTGTTTTTCCCAGAGATTTTCCGGCGTTCATCGAAGCTCTCAGCGGCAATAAGCCAATCGCGCCGAGAAGGGCGCGAACGGCGTAATATTCCGCTTTAGTCTGAAATTTACTGCGTTTTTTCGGCATCGTTAGATTTTAGATTTTAGATTTTAGATTTTAGATTGGATAAGGAGATATTTTTAAATTTGTTCGGCTTGAAAAGCCGGATTCCGCTTCCAATCGGCAATCGGAAATCTAAAATCTAAAATAAAATCAGCTCCACTTGAAAAATGTTCTGGTAATCGGCAGCAGGCGATGCGTGGCGACGACGCCGCGAAAGAAGATTTCGTGCTCGGCTTCGACGCGCGACATTTCCATCATTTCTTCGTAACATTCGGGCATTTCCAGTTCTCCGGCAAATTCCGCCGCGTCGACGTATTCCCGCACGTTTCCGCTTTCCAGCCTGCCCGCGAAATACATCGGGAAAAACCAGCCCGAAACGTGGCAGGTCAAGCCCAGACTGCGACCGATTGTCCAGAAAACGGCTTCTCTTAAGCGGCGCGGCTTCGCGCCCAGAGTTTCCAGCCAGCGCCCGACGTTTGCGCGGTGCGCCCATTCTTCGGCTTCGATTTTTCGGATGTGCGTTTTTTCCTTCGATTCTTTCAGCGATTTCCAGTGCCCGCGATACGCGTAAGCGGCGGCAAGCTCGCCCGAATAAGCGTTTTGCAGAATACGAATTAAATTTTTGCGAGCATTATCACTCATCGGATGCTAACTGTTTTGCGCCGGACGCGTTTATTTTCCTTCGATAAAAGACCAGCGACGCGTTTCGGCTATTCTGTCAATCTTTGCGCCCAGTTCTCCGAGCGATTCGGTCGGCTTGCCCGCGGTGCAGCCCAAGTAATGCTCGACGGTTTTCGTCTCGCCGTTGATTTGAATCGAGATTATCGCCGACGGGTGACAGGTAACCAGCCACGTGCAGCCGTCTTTGGCGTCTTTATATTTATCTTTTAAGGCGAAGAAATCCGCCTTTTCAAATTCGGTTATCAGCTCTCCGAGCTGCTCCTGCGTTATCACGCTTTCGGCTCTCTCCTGCGTTTTTGTTTTATCATAACCTTCAAAAACGACCTTGCCCTGATTATCGATTGTCACCTTGTAAGGCGTGCAACCTCCGAAGCAGATAGTTCTTTCCATCGAGATTCTCAAATCGGACGGAATTCCGTCGATTTTCGGACGAGTTTGAGAACTGCTTTCCTGCACGAGAAAAGTCAGAAACAAAAAAACCAGAACGAAAGCCGGAGAATTTTTTCTCATCATTCTTATTACCTGATTAAGCCGCTGCGAGCCGTTCGACGCGATTGTAAACCGTGTCGCGCTCGACGGCTTCAAAACCCGCCTTTTCAATCATCGCGACCAGTTCCGCGCGCGTCATTTTCGATTCGCCGCCTTCCTCGACCGAATAGGCGTGCGTCAGCTCGCCGCCGTCGGTGATTGTGCCGTCGACGTCGTTCGCGCCGAAATGCAGCGCCGTCTGCGTCGTCGCTTTGCCGAGCATCACCCAGTAAGCCTTGATGTGGTCGAAATTGTCGAGCATCAGGCGCGAGACGGCGATTGTCTTCAGATTCGTAATCGCATCCGGTCCGGGCAGGCTCGATAAAGCCGTTCCCGGCGGGTAGAAGGCGAGCGGGATAAAGCATTGAAAACCGCCGGATTTGTCCTGCTGCTCGCGCAATTTGACGAAATGGTCGACGCGGTCTTCGATTGATTCGATGTGACCGTAGAGCATCGTCGCGTTTGTCCTCAAGCCCGCCCGGTGAACTTTTCCGGCAAGCTCCAGCCAGCGCGCGCCGTCGCATTTGTGGTCGCAGATGCGCGAGCGGGTCGGCTCGGCGAAAATCTCCGCGCCGCCGCCCGGACACGAGTCCATTCCCGCCGCTTTCAGCCGTTCGATGACTTCCTCGTCCGACATCTTGTAAAAACGCGCGAAGAAATCCAGCTCGACCATCGTCAAAGCCTTCAGGTGCAATTCGGGAAACTCTCTTTTGAGAGACGAAAACAAGTCGGTGTAATACGAAAACGGCAGCTTCGTATTCAAGCCGCCGACGATGTGCAGCTCGGTCGCGCCCTCGTTGACGGCGTTTCTGGCTATCTCGATTCCTTCTTCAATCGAATGCGTATACGCGCCTTCCTGCCGCGCGCGTTTGTAAAAGCCGCAGAATTTGCAGTCGGCGACGCAGATGTTCGTATGATTGAAATGCCGGTTAACGTTGAAATAAGTCGTCCGACCGTGTTTTTTCCGGCGGACGAAATCGGCGAGCTTGCCGAGCGCATTCAAATCGTCGGTTCTGAATAAATCGATGCCTTCGCCAAAGGTAAGGCGCTCGCCCGCTACGACTTTCGCGGCGATTTTGTTTAAATTCGTATCAAATGAAAATTGCATATTTTAATTATTTAACTCTTTCTTTCTTATCCGATACTCCACGGTAAAGACCTTACGTATCAAGTCATCGGTAAAAATGTATTCTATTGAATGTAATTTTCCCTCCATAGACGACGGATAATGAGAATACAGAGTAATATTTCCGGATGATTGGTTTTTTATCGAATATCTAAGACCATATTTATCAGTAAATGACGTATAAGAGATACTAACCCCGCTTTCTTTTTCCGTGGAGCTGCCTCCCGTAATTATATTGAAATCTGATGTGGGAATTACTAAATTGCGGTCTCGCTTCGGGACAAGTTTAACGGCGGATATAGTGCCGACAAAATTATCAAGCGGACACATTGCTCTATCCCGAATATCTTTTGTGGTCATACAATCGTCTAAGGCTTTTAAATATTCAATCTTCACTTTAAAATCATCGTCATAATCACAATATTCTTCGCACGATTTTCCGAAAATTGCTTCTACATCTTTTCTGGTTGACGAGCCGAGCTTTAAATCTTTCAATCTGCCTTTGCCGAAAAACTCGAATCCTTTTAATTCATTCGGAAATTTAACGTCCTGCGGTGAAGCGTAAACGACAAAAGCCAAAAGGAAAGTAAAAATGATAAAGATTCTCGATGATTTCATAGCCGGGTATAGTAAGGGCAAGTCTTATGCCTGAATTTTAACAGAAACGAAAGGGAATGTTTACCCGAAAAACCCGGCAAATACGCGTTTTATTTGACGGGCAATGCTGCGAACGTTAATTTACAATAAGCAATTTGCAAAAAAACAAACCCGAATTGGGGAAATGCAAAATGTATATTCGTTTTATCGCCAGATATTTTAATAAGCAAATCGGGCGCGAAGAAACCGGCATTTTCCGCGCGGCGGATTACGTCCGCGATTTTTCGCCCATTGCCGCGCCGGAAAAGGAAAAGCTGCAAAATCTCATCCAATGGTTCGACGAAAATCTGCCCGTGCCGGAATTCTACGACGACCCGGCTAAAAGAAGCGAGGAGCGGCACACGTATTTCTGGTTTAGAGCCGACGCCGCCGAGTTTCTCGAACGAATGAACGCGCTGGCGGCGATTCTGGAAGAAAACGGAATCAAACCCGAAAAGTTAACCGCCGACGAAATACCGGGAAAACTGGTTTTTGAAGACGAATGCCAGATTGCCGTCGTTCCGCTGACGGACGACGTTTTAAAAATCAGATAATAAAACCTGCGGGCGGCGCGCTTCGCCCGATAATGCCCTGCAAGGTCGGAATTCTCATTTTATTTCAAAAATTTACTCATAAAAACCGCGCCGCCGAAGGTGACGAATAAAATCACGCTGACGAAGGCGTTGGTCGTAAAAAACGCGGCGTTCATCCGCGATAAATCGTTCGGCTTGACGAGCGTGTGCTGGTAAATCATCAACGCGCCGACCGTCAGAACGCCCGTTAAGGCGAGCCATCCCAAATCCGTGACGATGTAAAGCAGAAACAAAACCGCAAACGCCTGCCCGTGAAAAATCCGCGCAATCCAGAGCGAGTTTTTGATGCCGAAACGCGCCGGAATCGAGCGCAAGCCCGCTTTTCGGTCGTATTCAAAATCCTGGCAGGCGTATAAAACGTCGAACCCGGCAGTCCACATCATCACCAGCAGCGAAAGCAGCAGCGGCACTTCCGAATCGAACGTGCCGCGCACGGCAATCCAAGCCGCCGACGGCGAAATCGCCAGACTCCAGCCCAGAATCAGATGCGCCAGAGCGGTGAATCTTTTCGAGTAGGAATAGCCCAGAATGCTCGCAAGCGCGACGGGCGCAAGCGCGAACGTCAGCCAGTTGAGCATATACGCGGCAAGCAGAAAAAGCGCGACCGACGCGATAAAGAACGACCAAGCGAAGCCGACCGACAATTTTCCGCTCGGCAATTCGCGGTTCGCCGTGCGCGGATTTTCCGCGTCGAAGCGGCGGTCGACGATGCGGTTAAAAGTCATCGCCGCCGAGCGCGCGCCGAACATCGCCGCCGTTATCCAGAAAATCTGCCGAACGGTCGGCAGCCCGTCCGCCGCCAGCACCGCGCCGAGAAAAGCGAATGGCAGCGCGAACAAAGTATGCTCGAACTTTATCATCGCCAGCGTCGTTTTCAGTTTTTGCCAGAAAGATTTCATCCGTTTCAAATTTCGGGTTTCAGATTTCGGCTTCGGAATTTCGATTCCGAACAACAGTCAGGTAAGCAAACCCGATGCCGAAGGCAGAGTTTAGCAAAAACGGCGCTTTTTTGCAGATTCCTTTGGCAAAGTGCAAAAAACTATTCGCATTTTGTGCTATAATCCGGAAGTTTTTATGACCGAGCCGCAACTGCCTGAGACCTGGCAAATTAACAATCGCGTGAATTTATACCTGCTGGAGGCGATTGCGCCGGAGCATCTCGGCGCAAAGTTGCTCTCGAAAGGGCGCAGCGTCGGCGAACAGTTTGCGCATATTCACAACGTGCGCCTGATGTGGTGCAACCAGGCTCTCGCGCCCGAATCGCTCTCGAAACTAACCAAAATCGAAAAGGAAAACGCCGCGGCTGCCGACAAAACGCTGCTGCGTAAATCTCTGAACGAATCCGCCGCGGCGATTGCGGAAATTCTAACGAAATCGGTGACCGAACAGGGCGGCAAAGTCAAAGGCTTTAAGCCGCACGCGACCGCCTTTCTCGGCTATCTCATCTCGCACGAAGCGCATCATCGCTCGCAAATCATTCTAGCCTTAAAACAATCGGGACATCCGTTGGAAAAGAAAATCCTGTTCGGAATCTGGGAATGGGGAGTTCGATAATAATTTATGCCGAGCGGGAAAACCCACGACGCCATTACATTTCTTTTAGTCGCGCCGACTTTCGCCGTCGCGTGGAAAGCGACGGAAAACGTTCCCGTTGCCGGAATCGTCACCTTCGGAATGCTTTTCGGCGGTCTGATGTTCGGTCCCGATTTGGACACGTTGAGCAAACAGTATACGCGCTGGAGCGTTTTTCGCTTTCTCTGGTATCCGTATCAGGCGTTTTTCAAACACCGCTCGCGCTGGTCGCACGGGCTGGTTTTCGGCACGCTCCTGCGCGTCGTCTATTTTCTCGGCGCACTGACGCTGACGGCTTTTGCGATTAGTTATCTGGTCACGGCGTATCAGGGCGGCAGTCCGCCCGATTTACTGGAAATGACGAAAATCTGGGGCGAAATCGGCGAATACGTCCGGGCAAACGTCGGCGACTATGCCTTCCCGTCGCTTTTTATCGGCTTATGGCTCGGCGCGGCGAGCCACACGTTTACCGATATGGCTGGCTCGTTCATCAAAACCGGGCGAATCACGGAATTTCTTTAACATTTATCATTGAACAAAAATCATTGAACATTGAACATTTATCAATGATTTTTGTTCAATGATAAATGTTCAATGTTCAATGTTCTCAGCCTCCCTTGCGCGCCAGCGAAAGACGCGACGCCTGTCGCCGGACGGCGTCCGAGACGTTACGATTTTTGCCCAGGGCAATCAAATCTCTCAGTTGCAGGCGCGTTAAAATGCTCATCACGTTGGACAGCGGCGTGCGCGGGTTGCGCGCCAGGTTGTGAACAATCGTGTAGATTCGCGACCATTGGCGGCTGGTGGCGATTTGCCGCAGGACGTCTTCCGGCACGGTGCGCATCGAGGCGATTTTTTCCACTTCCTGCTCGGTCAGGCGCGGGTTCTGCATCACGGCTTGCGCGACGATGCGGTTCGGGTCGCGGATGAGAATGTTGCGCGCCTCGCGGTCGCCTTTCATCGCCAGCTTGACGCGGTCTTTCATACTCATTCGCAGAATGCGGTTGAGCATCGAAACACGCTCGCCGGAAATCTCGTCCGTTTCCATCCTCAGCTCGCCGAGAATCTTGCCCAGGATTGCCTGTCGCTGCTCGTCGGTTTCCTCGTAAAATTCCTCGATTAAATCGGTGGAGAGCCACGAATCGTCGATTTCCGTATCGGGCACTTCGATATGGCTGGCGATAAACAGCGCATCGTCGACGCTTAAATTCGACGCTTCCAGATTTTCGGCAAACTCGGCTTGCTCGATAAATTCCGCCGCCGCCTGCAAGCCGCGCGCGCGAAGCTCGCTGGCAATCTGCTGCGCGCCGCGCTCTTTCTGGAAAAATTCGCGCTTGGTTTCCTGCGCGCGCCGTTCGGCTTCAGCCGTGCGATACGGGTTGCCGATAATCGTTTCGATGATTTGCGGCGAGCGAATCAGGCGCTGCTGGTTGAGCGTGATAAGCTCCAGCAGGCTGCCGTCTTTCGTATTGCGCGCAAATTTGATAATCGCCGGGTCGGGCGTATTCGAGTTCGAGATAATCGCCTCGTAAGCCTCGAAGGGAAGATTTTCCTCGCCCGCGAAATACGCCAGCACCTGCGGCGAAATCTGCGGCGCGGAAACGATGTCGGTCAAACGCTGCCGGTCTTGATTTTTCAGCGTTTCGCGGGCGTTGGCGGCTAATTCCTCGTCGCCGTTCTGGTGTGCCAGCGCGACCAGAATTTCGAGCAAATCGGTCTGCGGCAAAGGCAGAATCCCGCGCGAAGCGGCAAGCCGCGCCGGACGCGGCGCAGTGCCTTCAACCACGGCTTTGACGACCGGATTTGCGGAAGTAGATGTTTCGATGTTCATAAAAGGGGAAGTATTATTTGATTTCGTGTAGAGCGGAAAGTTTTGGGAGCTGTCGGAGCGTTGCACCCGAAAATTTATTGTAACATAATTTCTGAATTGAAAATAATTAGTTTTTTTAATGACAAACCGTAAGTTCCGAATTTTTAAAGCCGTGCGCCGCGCGATAAATGACAAGCGATAAACGATAAAGGCTTCACTTACGGCTCGCTGCTTTTAAAGGTTCTTGACAGCAAAACGGGCATCACTTAGTCTAAAAAGGTGGAGCGATTCTCCGCCTCAATATGAATAATCAGCCTGCAATGTAAAATCCTTTATTTTCAACTTTTAATATAAAAATGATTAAAGAACAGATTAAAAATCTTATTACGGAAAAAACTGCGCGCATCGGCGTCATCGGGCTCGGATACGTCGGCTTGCCCCTGATTGTCGAGTTCGCCTCGAAAGGCTTCGACGGCATCGGTTTTGAAGTCGACGAGAAAAAAGCCGACGCAATCAATCGCGGCGAATCCTATATCGTCGACGTGACGAGCGAAGCCGTCAAAAAATGCGTGGACGCCGGCAAGCTGAAAGCGACGATTGATTTTTCGGAGCTTAATAAATGCGACGTGATAATTATCTGCGTGCCGACGCCGCTCAGAAAAACGAAAGACCCGGATATGTCCTATATTCTGGCGGCGGGCGAGGAAATTCAGAAGTATATGCGGCGCGGGCAGTTGATTATTTTAGAATCGACCACTTATCCCGGCACGACGGACGAAGTTCTCCAGCCGATGTTCGAGGAAAAAGGCTTTAAGCTGGACGAGGATTTTCTGCTCGCCTTTTCGCCGGAACGCGTCGACCCGGGCAACCCGCAGTTTCAGACGCACAATATCACGAAAGTCGTCGGCGGCGTCGGCAAAGATTCGACCGAGGTTTCGGCGCTTTTATACGCGCAAATCGTGGAAAACGTCCACGCCGTCTCCAGCGCGCGCGTCGCCGAAGCCTGCAAGTTGTGGGAAAACACTTTTCGCGCCATCAATATCGGGATGGCGAACGAGATGGCGAAAGTCTGCAACGCGCTCGGCATCGACACGTGGGAAGTCGTCCGCGCGGCGGCGACGAAACCGTTCGGCTTTATGCCGTTTTATCCCGGACCCGGAATCGGCGGTCATTGCATCCCGCTCGACCCGCATTATTTATCGTGGAAGGCGCGCCAGCACGGTTTTGATTCCAGATTTATCACGCTCGCTGAGGAAATCAATTCCTCGATGCCGAAATACGTCGTCGAGCTGGTGCGCGATTCGCTGAACGAAGCGGAAAAGAGCGTCAAAGGCTCGAAAGTTTTAATTCTCGGCGTCGCCTACAAAAAAGACATCGACGATATGCGCGAATCGCCCGCACTGTCGGTGATTGACCTTTTGCGCGCGCAGGGCGCGGAAGTTTTTTATCACGACCCGTTCGTGCCGGAAGTCCATTTCGACCACGCCTACACCATCGGCGCGGGCGACCCGCTTTTCAATTCCGAGCTGACCGACGATTTAATCAAATCCGCCGACTGCATCGTCATCTGCACCGAGCATTCGGACGTCGATTATCATCGCGTCTGCGAACTGGCGTCGATTATCGTCGATACGCGCAACGCTTTGAAGGAAGAAACGCGCAACGGCAGCAAAGCGAAAGTCGTTCGCCTTTGACATTTATCATTTATCATTGAACATTTATCAAACTTCTAACGATAAACGGCAAATGATAAATGTTAAATGGTAAATGATAAATGATAAAGATTCTGAACATCGTCGGCGCGCGCCCGAATTTTATGAAAATCGCGCCGATTGTCCGCGAGATGCGGCGGCGCGCGACAGATTTTCTGCCGCGAATCGTACACACCGGGCAGCATTACGA
>JALZHR010000186.1 GCA_030860665.1 Acidobacteriota bacterium | reverse complement strand
ACTCTCGACTCTCGACTCTCAACTCTATTTCACTCTTTCGATGTATCTCGCTTCGGTCGGGTTGACGCGGATGCGCTCGCCTTCGGTGATGAAGGGCGGAACGGTCAGCGTCACGCCGTTTTCGAGCTTCGCCGGTTTGTTCGAGTTGGAAACGGTCGCGCCTTTCAGCACCGGGTCGGTTTCGGTCACGGTCAGCTCCATCGAATCGGGCAGCTTGACGCCGATGGGCGAGCCTTCGTAAAACTCGACTTCGAGCTTTAAGCCGGGCATCAGCCATTGCGCCGCGTCGCCCAAATCTTCTTCCGAAAGCGAAATCTGCTCGTAGTTTTCCGTGTTCATAAAATGGTGCATCTCGCCGTCGGAATAGAGATATTCCATCTGATGCTGTTCCATCGTCGCGCGTTCGAGCGTGTCGTTCGAGCGAAAACGATGCTCGAAGGAATTTCCCGTTTTCAGGTTTCTGAGCCGCGCCTGCACCATCGCGCGCAGGTTGCCCGGCGTGTGATGCCGGAATTCCATAACTTTGCACGGCGCGCCCTCGAAAACAATCACCATGCCTTTACGAATATCATTTGCTGAAAGTGCCATTATCAAATCTCCGTCTTACTTGTTCTGCTGTTATAAATTTTTGATGTATTACAAAATTAATAGTTTAATTTTCGGAGCAAGCGTTTGTCCAGCACAACGGAAATAGGAAAGTGGGAAATTAGGGAAATTACGGAAATTACGGAAATTAGGGAAATTACGGAAATTACGGAAATCAGGCGTTAAGAGGATTTTGGTTTTCCCTGATTTCCTATTTCCTTAATTTCCTATTTCCTTAATTTCCTATTCCCTAATTTCCCTGCTTATTAAACGGCATCGGCGGCGGTTCTTCGCCTTCTTTGGGCGGCTCGCGCTTGACGCTGCCGAAAATGCTGATGATGCGGTCGTGCATTGCGCGGGCGTCCTTGTGGTCGGCGTTCAGCTTCAAGCCTTTGGGAAAATCGCCGAGTGCGGCGCGATACTGTGCCGCTTCGGTCAGGGCGAAGGCGCGGGTAAAATAGGCTTCCGCCAGCCGCTCTTTCGTTTTGGCGTCCGCGCTTCGCGCCTTGTAATCCTTTTCGGCTTTTTCGATGGCGGCGGTCATTTCCGAAACGTCAATCGGCTTTGCCATCGGGCTTTCGGTTTGCGTTCTCGGCGCGCCGTTCTGTTGCTGCTGCTGCTGCGGCTGCGCCGCCGGATTATTCGCGCCCTGCGTTTTGTCCGACGAATGGCTGGTTGTAACGAGCGAATCGGCGTTTCGCCGCTGCTGCTGTTGCTGCGAAGCGTTCGTGTCATTTGCCTGAGGCTGAGTTTCGACCTGCGCGGAATTGCCGCAAGCCGTCAGAACGGCGAGAGCCAGAAATCCGATAACTGCTTTTTTTTTCATACTTATTTTTTCTCGATATACGGGCGCGCCTGCACGACGTAAAGCTGGTCTTTGATAAACCCGTATTCGATGTCCTGTTCGGCTTTGTTGCCGAAAATGCGCTTGATATTCAGCGCGGTTTTCGCCAGGCTGCGCGCCTGCGCGTCGGTCAGAACGCGTTTCGTCTGCTTGTCGGCGCATTTGTCGGTCGTCTGCTTCAAGCCGCCGCTGCTCTGGTCGAAAGTGAAGGCGTTTTCGCGCTGCGAGAACGTCATCAGAACGACCGCGTTCGATTTCGGATTAAACAGAATCTGCTCGGGAATCCCGTTGTTGTCGACGACCGGCGAATTGTGACCGCAGACGACGCTGATATAAACGGCGTTTTCGTTTTCCTCGTCGAACGGGTCTTTGGTAATCATCACGCCGCCCCGGTCCATATTGACGGCGATTTGAATCAGCGCCGACATATAAACGTCCGTCTGGCTGACGTAATTTCGCACGCGCGCCTCGTAAGCCTCGAATTTCCAGAGCGAAGCCCAGACCTTTTTGACCGCTTCGACGAGCTTGTCTTCTTCCGTCACGTTCGCCACGCTCGAATAAAGTCCCGCGCCGGAAAAATTCGGCAAATCTTCCGAGTTTGAAGAACTGCGGACGAAAACCGGCTTTCCGCCGAGTTGCGCCCGCCATTTCTCGATAATCTGCCGTCTCAGGCTCTCGTCGAATTTCCCGTTCTGAATCTGCCCGCGCAATTCTTCCAGCTTCTGGCGGCGATGACGCGGGTTGTGTACGAAATCGTTGTCATCAATCAATTCCAGAATAATGCGGTCGAAACCGTTGTCTTTCATAAACTTGTCATACCAGTAGAAAGGCACGGTAAAGCCGTCCGGCACGATAAAGCCCTCGGCGTTAGCGTTCAGCATCTCGCCGAGATTCGCGGATTTCGAGCCGTAAATGACGCTGTCGGTTTTTCGCATTTCGCCGAGAGCGGCGATTTTTTTGACCTCTAAATTGGCGGGCGGGATTTGTATGTCGGGCGGTTTCGGAACTTCCGGCGCTTTACCCGGCTCGTAATCGACCAGCCTTTTTATTTTATAATCGGTTAAATCAGCTTCGAGATTGACCCAGTAGGTGTGAAATTCCTTGAAAAGCTTGTCCGCGTCCTTGATGTAAACGTTCGGGACGTTCCAGCCTTTCGCCAGGATGTTGACGTGCGAAAGCGGCGTCGAAGGCTTGGCGACGATGATGCCGCGCACCGGCGGCAGAGATAAAGGCAGCTCCTTTAAAACCACAATCTCGTTGTCGCCGATTTCGACCGTGTCGTCGAGCTTTTCGATAACGTGGATGCGCCCGACCGCCTTGCCCGTGTTCAGGGCGAGATATTCCTGATTTTTGGCGATGTCGCTCTGCAAAACGCGTCTGATTCCGAGCCGCGCCGAAACGTCGTCCTGCCGGGTCGAGTTCGGCTTGTAGGAGACCGGCTGAAAGAAAGTCCGGTTGATAACGGTATTGGCTAATCTGATGTGCGCGGCGGTCGCCAAATCGCCTTCCCAAAGCTCCCAGGTGAATTTTCCGACCGGCTTTTGCCAGGCGATTGTGCCGACGATAAAGCGGCGGTTTTCGTCGATGTAAATCGGATTGAAAACGTCCGCGCCGCGCGCCACCAGATAATTCGCCAGCAGAAAATCCTTGTGAAAGCGAAACCGCTGCGAGTTGACGTAGTAAATCCTGTTATTATTTTTACGGTCGATGACGAACATCGCGTGCGGCAGGGCGAAAGGCGTGCCCTGATGATAGGTGCGCGCAATCGAATCGAACTCCGCCCGCGTTCTGACCGCGCTTAAAGCGTGCTTGAGCGAATCCGGCTTTTTCGGCATCGCGCCGCGCGGCTCGCGCGCCGGCGAGGGTTTACGGGACATCTGCCCGAAAAAAGAGTTGGGCGCGCCTGAAAGCAAAATCAAAAGCAGGATAAAGGTCAGTTTTCTCATTTTCCGACTCCGTTTTTTTTCCGTTTCCGTAAAGAGTTTTCTCTTAATTCGGTCAAATCCGCGAGGCTTTCAATCGTCACGCTCAAATCCTGAAAAAGCCCCTCGTCCAGACGATAAATCCAGCCGTGAACCGCCAGCTCCTGTCCTCTCATCCAGGCGTCCTGTACAATCGTCGTTTCACCGACGTTGGTCACCTGCTCGATGATGTTCAGCTCGCACAGCGAATCCAGCTTTTCCTCGTCGGTCGGCAGCGTGTCCAGCAAATCCTTGTAATCTTTGGCGATGTCCTGAATATGCCGCAGCCAGTTGTCAATCAAGCCGAGCCGCTGGTTTTTAAACGCCGCCGCGACGCCGCCGCAATTGTAATGACCGCAGACGATGATGTGTTTTACCTTCAGGGCTTCGACGGCAAACTGCATTACCGAAAGACAGTTCATATCGGTATGCACGACCAGATTGGCGATGTTTCGATGCACGAAAAGCTCGCCCGGCAGCAGCCCGATGCTGAGCGCCGGCGTGATGCGGCTGTCCGAGCAGCCAACCCAGAGATACTGCGGGCTTTGCAGCCGCGCGAGATTTTGAAAAAAATCCCGGTCGTCTTCCGTCATTTGCCGCGCCCAGATTTTATTTTCGTCTAAAAGATGTTTCAGTTTGCTCACAGTATTAGTAATAGTTCCCAAAAGAAATTATTTTAACACGAATTCGCAGCAGGATTTTTCATCGCCGCAGATACGGAGAAAGAAAATACAGGGATGGCGGGATAAAAAGGGATATATAAGATTTATCTCTTATCCCTGTTTATCCTGCCATCACTGTTAATTCTCTTTAAAAATTTCCGCGCCGCTGCGGTTCATTCTTCCCACCTCGAACTCACGTTATTTTAACATTTCCTCAATCGCGTCACACGCCATCTCGGTTCCGCGCTCGACATCTACGATGCTTTTCGCTTTGACGGCGTTTGATTTATAACTCGAATCGGAAAGAAGTTTTCGCAATTCGGCTGCCGCCGCCTGCGCCGTGTAACCGTCGCGCGAAATCACGCGCGCCACGCCCGCCCGCTCGCAGCGCGCGGCGTTGTCGGGCTGGTCGTGCGAGTAAGGCATAAAAAGATGCGGAACTCCGGCGCGCAAAACCTGCGCGGTCGTCCCGACGCCGCCCTGATGCACGACGCAAGCCGCCTTCGGAAAAACGCGCGAATAAGGCGCGTAATCAAAGGCGACGATTGATTCGTCAAGCGTCGTTTTCGGCGGCTGGTTGAAAATGCCGTAGAGCAGGACGGCGCGCCGCCGCAAAATCCGCGCCGCTTCCGCGCTCTGCTCGAAAAAATCGCGCGCGTCCATCACCGCCGCCGAACCCAATGTAAAAACGACCGGCGGCTCGCCCGCGTCGAGAAATTCCTGCAAGCCCGCGGGCATTTTTCCCAAATCGTCCTGCCCGTCGTAAAAGCAGAAACCGCACTGCAAGGTCGGCGAATGCCAGTCGGGCTGCGGCTTTCCCAGAACTTTCGAGAACAAAGCCAGGTGCAGCAAATTTGAAAATTTTTCGTCAAACACGGGGTCGTGATTTTCGTCCAGCCCAAGCTCGCGGCGAAACGCGCGGTAATCGCCGAGCCACGATTTCACCAGCCGCCTGACAAAACCGTAAATCACGCCGTGAAAACCGCTGCCGAAAAAACGAAAATGTTTCAGCCACTGGGCGGTCGGCGGCACGAAAGGGTCGTGCGCGGAGAGAAACGAGGCGGGCGCGAGGCTCGTCGTAATCCATTTAATACCGGTCTTTTCGTGGACGGATTTGGCGGCGAAAACGACTTCGCCCGTGACGAACAAATCCGCGCCCGCGACCGCGCGCATCAAATCTTCATACATCGGGCGCACGTTCGGCAAAAGAATTTCGCGGAGCAGCTTTTCGGTTCCCGTTTTCGCGTCCATCAAATCGCGGGCGAGCGCGCGGTCGTCTTCCGGGTTTACGTCGGGACGCAGCGGGTAAAATTCAAAGCCGAGCGCGGCGATTTTTTCGCGGTAAACTTCCAGCGTGTTGACGACGATTTCGTGCCCGCGCCGCCGCCGCAGCTCGATGCCGAGCGCCAGCATCGGATGCAAATCGCCGAGCGAGCCGAAAGTTGACAAAACTATTCTTGCCATATTTTACTGCGACGCGGAGACTGCGAGACGCGCCGACGCGGAGGCGGCTTGACGATTTCAAACCCGGAACTGCAAGCCGGAGTATCTCCGCGTCCGCGCGTCACCGCGTCTCCGCGTCGCTATTTTCTTCTTCTTCTTCCTCTTCCCTTTGTCTTTCCGCTTCGCGCGCGTCCATTCTTTCCTTTATCTGAAACCGGATGCTCAGAAAAAAGCAGACCGCGCCGAAAACCGCCGATACGAAAGTCGCATCCAGATTTCCGCGCCAAAAAAAAAACGCGGCGACTCCGGCAAGAATCACCGCTAATATCTGAAATAATCTCTCCATCTT
>JALZHR010000177.1 GCA_030860665.1 Acidobacteriota bacterium | reverse complement strand
CGAGGTTAGCTTAGAGCCCGGTACGGGCGTTTAATTCATTCCTGAAGCGGAGATGCGCAAATCCCGGCTTGAGTTTACCTGACGGACATTAAGTTAATAAAACCCCTTTTGAATCATAACTATTCCGCGTCCGGAGCAGAAAATTAAATCGTGTTACCAAATCTGCCTCGATTAGAATTTGTTACAGTAAAGATATGTCAAAATTTGGCTTGAAGTTTCCAATTCGGGGGATAAAAATTTTTTTGTTAATTATATCTTCACGAAGTTTTTCGTGTCCTGCTTTAATATCAGTTGGAACTTTTATTAAAGGGAAATCTCCTGTCTTAGTATGATTTGTCCAATCTTTGACTGGCTTACTTAAATAGTCCTCAATACTCGCCACTGCGTCTTCAGGCGAGGAAAAAGTGCAGCAAAATTCATGTCCGCTTTCATTGTTGCCAACCGAATACCCAACAAATTCAACACAAACACGATTTCTTATGTAGAAAATTACTTTTCTCACGAAGCCTGAGTATTGGGGCATTATAGATATATCAACACAAATACTTCTATTAGACGTATAGTTTTTTATTTCGTCTACGTTCACAATTAGCTATTCAAACACTCCGCGATATACCTGAGTGTTACCATAAATATCTTGCGTCCGATAATAAAGATTATGTAGTTTAAGACTGCTTTTCCTCAAGCTGTTTTAGAGCTTCCTGCAAGGCGTTTCTGATATCGGCGCTTCCGAAAGATTTGGTTTTAGAAAATATCTCGACCGAAAATTCACCGTCGTCCGAGATGTAGCGAAAGACTTTTCGTTTTTCTGCAGCAGCCGAAGATTTATTCGTTTTCGCCGCCGTTGCGACGGATTCATTTGATAAGACATCGGTTTTGGCTGAGAGGTGCGGGCGGGCGGTTTGTCTTATTTCCTCGCGGTTTTTGTTTTGGATGCGCTCGAGGAACTGGTGCATAGCCTTTTCGTCGAATTGTCTGGCGATTTCCAGAAGCGTGGATTTGGCGTTTATTTTGGCGTCGGCGCATTTCCGGCGGATGTCTTCCGGCAGACCTGCAATCGCCATCGCCTCGGTCACGGTCGTACGGCTTTTACCGATTTTTCTGGCGATTTCGTCGTGCGTGTAGCCGAAGCGAGAGCTGAGCGCGGCGAGCCCGTCGGCTTCCTCCCAGACGTTCAGGTCTTTTCGCTGGAGATTTTCTATCAGGGCGATCTCGGCAATCTCTTTTTCGTCGATGTCCAGTTCGATACACGGAACTTCCCTTAAGCCAGCCAGATTAGAGGCGCGCCAGCGACGTTCTCCGGCGATAATCATCCAGGTTCCGGTCTGGCGGTTCGGTTTGACCAGAAGCGGCTCAAGCACGCCTTTTTCCTTGATTGAACTGGTCAATTCGGTTAAATCGCCGATTTCCACGCGCGGCTGCTCGGGATTCGGCTCGATTTTATCAATCGGCAGAAGCCGCCCGACCGAGCGATTCGTGCGGGCTAATTCTTCGACGTAATGTGAATCGTGCCGCAAGCCGACACCGGTTGGCAAACCCCTCTTAGCCACGTTTCAGGACCTCCTTACAGAGCTTGGCGTATTCTCCGGCGCCGGACGAGTTGGGCGCGTAGGTAAAAATCGTCTCTTTATGAGCGGGCGACTCTTCAAGTCGTACGCTGCGCGTAATGATGGTTTTAAAAGCTTTATCGCCGAAGACCTTTCGGATATGAGCTTCGACGTCTCGCGAGAGCGACGTTCTCCGGTCGAAGAGCGTGACGAGCACGCCCAGAAGCTGCAAATCCGGGTTCGGGCGCGCCCGAACCTTTTCGATGGTTTCCAGAAGGTCGTCCGTGCCTTCCAGCGCGAAATAAGATGATTGAATCGGGATTAAAACGTGCGTGGCGGCGACGAGCGCGTTGACCGTGATCAGACCGAGGGTCGGCGGCGTGTCGAAAAAGATTACGTCATACTGCGAGCGAATCTGGTCGATCCGGTCGCGCAACCGAAAAATGGCATCGAAGTCGCCGACCAGCTTTGCTTCGAGCTTGGCGAGATTTATCCTCGCCGGGACGATATCCAGTTTGCTTATCGATGTTTGATAAGTAAATCGTTCCCAAGGCTCTTTCAACTCGGTGAACAACTCATATGCGCCGCCGTCGACGCTGCCTAAATCGACAAAAGACAGAGAGCTGTTGCCCTGCGGGTCGAGGTCTATGAGCAGTACGCGCTTTTTTTGCAGAGCGCAGGCGGCGGCGAGATTAATTGCCGTAGTCGTCTTTCCGACTCCGCCTTTCTGATTGGCGATAGCGATAATCATTTTGATTTGTGTCTAAATTAACCGATAACATCAGGCCATTCTTCAGCCGTGGTCGTTGATTCTTCTACATCAGTTCCAGGTTCGGATGAGATATTCGAAGCCGCCGAAACGTCCAGCACCTTCTGGGCGATAAAAATCGGACAATCGGCGCGCAGAGCCAGCGCGATGGCGTCCGACGGGCGGGCATCCATCGCGATTTTTTCGCCCGTTTTGCCGCTCACCAGCTCGATGGATGCGTAGAAAGTGTTGTCGTGCAGATCGGTGACGATGACACGCTCGACCGTGTAGCCGGTTTCGACGATGATATTGCGCAGCAAATCGTGCGTCATCGGGCGCTGAGGAACCATCTTCTCGATTTCCAGCGCGATGGCGTTGGCTTCGTAGGCACCGACCCAGATCGGTAGAATAGTTTCGCCCTCGACCCCTTTAAGAACGACAATCGGGGTGTTGCTGTTGGGATCCATGATCAATGCGCCGACTTTTACTTCGATTAACATGCTCGTAAGATTTTAACTTTTTTTTCTGAACTTGAAAACTTACATCGGGACGAAACGTTAAATTATTTCACCATATAGCGAATTGCTTTTTACTTCGGTGATTTTTATTTTCAAAATTTGCCCGAGCAGCTCCTTGCCGCCTCTGAAATTGACGACCCGGTGACAGGTCGTGTGTCCGGTCATCTGGTTTTCGTGTCTGGCGCTCGTGTTTTCGACCAGGACGCTGACGATTTTCCCGACGTAATTTTCCAGAGACTTTCGCTGCAAATCTTTCTGGATGCGTTCCAGATAAAGAAAGCGCCGGGTTTTTTCTTCCGCCGGAACGTCGTCCGCCGTCATCGCGGCGGGCGTTCCCGGGCGCGGCGAGTATTTAAAAATATACGCGCCGTCGAAATTACAGTATTCGAAAAGCGCCGCCGTGTCCAGAAAGTCTTCCTCGGTTTCGCCCGGAAATCCCACGATAATGTCGGTCGTTAAAGCAATGCCGCGCGGCGAGTTTCTGATCGCGTCGATTCGGCGGCGGTAGTTTTCGATCGTGTGCCCGCGCCGCATAGCCCGCAGAATCCTGTCGCTGCCGGACTGTACGGGCAAATGAACCCAGTTGCAGAGGTTTTCGTTTTCGTCGATGGCTTTGACGATGTCCGGGTGGAAATCTCTGGGAAAAGAGGTCGTGAATTTGATTCTTTCCAGACCGGTGGCGGCGACCGCCCGGAGCAGTTTGGCAAACGGCGTCGCGCCGGCGAAATTTTCCAGACCGTTTTCGGTTTTCGGGCGATAGCTGTTCACGTTCTGACCGATCAGATGAACTTCCCTGACCCCCTCGCGCTTCAACTGAAGAATGCGTCTGATAATATAACCGGCTTCGAGGCTTTTCTCTCTGCCCCTCGAAAATGGAACGATGCAGTATGTGCAGAATTTATTACAGCCTTCGATAATGGGCACAAAAGCGACGTATTTTGAATGACCGTGCGAAACCGAAAACGACCAATCGTAATCATCCTCGCGCTCGCCCAAATCCAGAACCTTCCGCTCGTCCTCGCGCACTTTAGCGATAGCCTGTGAGACGCGCCCGACGGCTTTCGTTCCGATTACAAAATCGATTCCCGCAGAACGCTCGAAAAGCGTCTCGCCTTCCAGCTGAGCGACGCAGCCCATTACGCCGACCAGAGGTTTGCGGTCGGCTCTTTGACGAATCTCTCCAACTCTCGTATAAAGTTTATGTTCAGCTTTTTCTCGAACCGAGCAAGTGTTGATGAGAACGATGTCGGCTGAGCTTTCATTCTGAGTGATTTCAAACCCGTCGGCTTCCAGAAGCGTCGCCGCTCTTTCCGAGTCGGAGACGTTCATTTGACAGCCGAAAGTTTCCAGATAAATTTTTTTCATAACCGTATTATGACCAAGGAATTCGTACACCTGCATCTACACACCGACTACAGCCTGCTCGAAAGCGCAATCCAGCTCAAACCGCTCGCCAAGCGCTTGAAGGAGCTGGATATGAAAGCCTGCGCGATAACCGATTACGGCAATATGTATGGTGCAGTCAATTTTTACAATACCATGAAAGCCAATGAAATTCACCCGATCATCGGCTATGAGGCGCACCTGACGTTCGGCAGTCGTTTTGACCGCGGCACTTCTCTGGAGGCAGGCGAGCGCCCTTACTACAATCTGGTTTTGCTGGCAAAAGATTTGGAAGGCTACTATAACCTCTCTTACCTCGCGTCGAAAGCTTTTACGGAAGGATTGCACTACAAGCCCCGAATCGATCTGGAGATTTTAGCCGAAAAAAGCAAGGGACTGATTGCGCTCTCTTCGGGCTTTAAAGGCTTTGTCTGGCATCATCTGAAACACGGAGATACCGCTAAGGCTGAACAGAAGTTTCTGCGGTTAAAAGAGATTTTCGGAAACGATTTCTTTCTTGAAATCCAGCATCACGATTTGGAAGACGAGAAAAGGATTTTCAAAAATCTCGTCGAATTCTCGAAAAACAACGATATTTCTCTCGTCGCCACTAACGACGCGCATTATCTGACGGCTGACGACGCCAGAGCTCACGAGCTTCTGCTATGTATCGGCGAAGGCAAAACGGTCAACGACCTGAGCCGCACGACGTTCGGGAGCGACAGTTTCTACGTCAAATCGGCTGAAGAGATGTGGCAGTTATTCGGCGGCGAGCTGCCGCAATCGCTGACCAAAACTCTGGAGATTGCGGAGATGTGCAGTATGAAATTACCGAGCGGCGACAATCTGGCGCTGCCTCTCTACCCGATTCCGCCGGACTCGGGATGCGAAACGGTGGATGAATACTTCGACAAGGTGACTTTCCAGGGATTTGAGACCCGAAAACGCTCCGTTCTGAACAAAATGCAGAGCGAAGGAACATTGAGGTATTCGTTTTCAGAATATTTGGAGAGGCTGAATAAGGAAATTGACATTATCAGACGCATGGGTTTCCCCGGCTACTTCCTGATCGTCTGGGATTTTATACAGTATGCCAAGCGCAAAGGCATCCCGGTCGGTCCCGGGCGCGGTTCCGCCGCCGGGTCACTGGTCGCATACTGTCTCGAGATTACCGATGTCGACCCGCTTCAATACGATTTGCTGTTCGAACGCTTTCTGAACCCCGAGCGAGTCTCGATGCCGGACATCGACATCGACTTCTGCGTGCGCGGGCGCGGCGACGTGATAAACCACGTGACCGAGGTTTACGGGCGCGACTCGGTCTGTCAAATCGCCACTTTCGGAACGATGGCTTCCAAGGCGGCGATTAAAGACGTCGGGCGCGCGCTGAATGTGCCTTACTCAGAGGTCGAGAAAATTGCCAAACTCATTCCGCCGCCGGTGCGCGGTCGAAACATCAGCATCTCGCAGGCGCTGGAACAGGTCGCCGAATTGAGAAGTGCGATGGAGACAGACCAGAAGATCAAGGAACTGGTTGATCTGGCGCGGCGGCTGGAGGGCTGCGCCAGACATACCTCGGTCCATGCCGCCGGTGTAGTCATCTCGCCCAAACCGTTGCACGAGCTGGTTCCGACCGCCGTCTCCGCCAAAAACGAGCTGACCAGTCAGTATACGATGACCGATTTGGAAAAAGTCGGAATGCTTAAGATGGATTTCCTCGCTTTAACCACTTTAACAATCATTAACGATTGCTTAAAGAGCATTAAGCAGCGCACCGGCGCGGAAATCGACTGGACGACCGTCTCGCTGAGCGACGAAAAGACGATGGCGCTTTTCGGCGAAGGCAGAACCGAAGCCATCTTTCAGTTCGAATCGCCCGGCATGCAGGAAATCTGCCGGCGCTTAAAGCCGAAGGAGCTGGAGGATTTAGCCGCCCTGAACGCGCTCTACCGACCGGGACCGCTTGACGGCGGAATGGTCGATGATTTTATTCTCCGGCACCGGGGCGAAAAGCGTGTGTCTTATATCGTGCCCGAAATGAAGGACATTCTTTCAAACACTTACGGTATTCTCGTCTATCAGGAGCAGATTATGCAGCTGGCGCAAAAGCTCGCCGGCTACACGCTCGGCGAAGCCGATATGATGCGCCGCGCGATGGGCAAAAAGAAGCGCGAGGAAATGGCTGTTCACGAGGAAAAATTCATCCAGGGCGCGGTGGCGCGCAATATCAAGCGCGAAAAAGCAGAGGAAATCTTTAAACTGATGGCGCAGTTTGCCGACTACGGATTCAACCGCAGCCACAGCGTCGCTTATGCTTTATTAGCGTTTCAAACTGCTTATCTTAAAGCGCATTATTCCGCTTATTTTTATGCAGCCGTTTTATCGAACGAATCTCAGGACACGGCGAAGATTTACAAATACTCGACCGAGCTGCGACACGCCGGGCTGCAGCTTCTGCCCCCGGACGTGAACGAAAGCGACCCGGGATTCACGCCGACCGACGACGCCGTCCGCTTCGGCTTGAACGCGATAAAAGGCATCGGCTCGACCAGCGTCCAGGCGATTATCGAGGCGCGTAAAAGCGGTCCGTTCACTTCCCTCTATGATTTTACGGCGCGCCTCGAACCGGGTGCTATCAACCGCCGCGGTCTGGAAAGTCTGATTACCGCCGGAGCGTTCGATTCGCTGAAGCCTTCCGGTCAATCCATCAATCTCTGGCGCGCCCGCCTGTTCGCCGCCATCGACAGCTCGCTCTCGATGGCTCAAAAACAATGGAACGATAAGATTAAAGGTCAGAACATTCTATTCGGGGCGGAAGAAACATCCGGCGGCGCGGGCGCGGTTGACGCTGAATTGCCGATGGTTCCAGCCTGGTCGCAGCATCAGATCTCGCAGGAGGAAAAAAACGCCGTCGGCTTTTATCTTTCGACTCACCCGCTGGACGATTACAAGGAAATTCTCGCGCATCTGAAAATCAAAAACATCGTCGAATTTCAGGGACTCAACCCGGGCGAAAAGATTACGATGGCGGGCATCGTCTCCGGCGCACAGGCGCGGCACAGCAAAAAAGGTAATCGTTTCTGCATCTTCAAGCTCGAAGACCAGTCGACCGGCGCCAAATGTCTCGCCTGGGCGGACACCTTCGCGAAATACTCGGAATGCCTCCAGGAAAATGAACTTTTGATTATTAATGGTAAAATCGAATCAAACGAGGGACAGGAAATGACCGTCATCGTCGAAGACGCGCAGAAGCTCGCGGACGCATTGCCGACCCGGGCGCAGAAGGTTGTGGTGACGCTGCCTGCGAACGGCGGCGAGGAACGCTTTACCGAAGAGTTTCTGGACGAGCTTTTTACGATGTTCAGCCGCAGCCGCGGCTCGTGCGATGTATATTTCAAACTTGAACTGGACAAAATGATTTCCGTCAATCTGCTTTCGCAGCCGATACGCATCTGCGGCACGAAGTCTCTGGAAAACCAGCTTCTGCAGAAAGGCTGCAAAGTCGAGTGGCAGTTTGCTTAAAAAAATATTTATGGCTAAAACGGCAATAGAGCGGGTCGCCACGGCGAGACATCCCGAGAGACCTTATACATTAGATTTGCTTTCGAGCGTCTTTACGGATTTTGTCGAAATTCACGGCGACCGGCGTTTTTCCAACGACCCGGCGATGGTCTGCGGATTTGCGAAACTGGACGATGTCGAGGTCGCCGTGATCGGGCAGCAGAAGGGACGCGACACAAACTCCCGGAAACACCGAAATTTCGGGATGCCGAAACCCGAAGGCTATCGTAAGGCTCTGCGCCTGATGCGAATGGCGGAGAAATTCGGCAGACCCGTCATCACTTTCATCGACACGCCGGGCGCTTATCCGGGCATCGACGCCGAAGAACGCGGGCAGGCTGAAGCCATCGCGCTCAACCTGCGTGAAATGGCTGGCTTAAAAGTTCCGATTATCGTAGTCGTCATCGGCGAGGGCGGCTCCGGCGGCGCGCTCGCCATCGGCGTCGGCGACCGCGTCCTGATGATGGAAAACGCCATCTATTCGGTAATCTCGCCCGAAGGCTGCGCGGCGATTCTCTGGAAGGACGCTTCGCAGGCTTCGCGCGCGGCTGACAATCTGCGTCTGACCGCTGAAGATTTAAAACGACTCGGAGTCATTGACGAGATTATTCCCGAACCGGTCGAATGGAAAACGAACGACAATTCCGAAGGTGAACCGGCAAACAATGAAGTGAACGAAAATCTTAAAATTTCCCTTCTCAAACATCTGAAAGAGCTTCTAAAATTCGATGCTTCGCAGCGACTGAGCCGGCGTTACGAGAAATTCAGAAAAATGGGCGAATTTTTATAAACTTCTAACCGACCAATGAATTCGTTTTCATTCCAAGTCGTTATCAGACGCATTAAAATCCGCAAGGTTGATAATCCGCTCGGTCTTAATGCTTCCATTAGATAGCATCCGGTTTTACTCATAAATAAAAAGCTTCGTTCGAGCGACTCAGAACGAAGCTTTTTATTGTAGTTTCCCGACGGGTTTGATATTCCAGTGTTAAATATAGCCGGCACTAATTAGATATTCCTTTTAGAATGGAATATCGTCGTCGGTCGGCGCGGCTGAGCCTCTCGGCATATCTCCGCCGCCCGCATCGTCGCCGCCGAATCCGGTTTCATACGCGCCGCCGCCGCCGCCGCCGGACATTTCATCGCCTCTGCCGCCGCCTGAGATAAACTGCATATCGGTCGCATTCACTTCCAGAGTATAACGCCCTTTTCCGTCGCGGTCCGTCCATTCTTCGACCTTCAATCTGCCTTCGACGTAGACCGGGCTTCCCTTCGTCAGATATTTAGAAGCATTTTCCGCCTGCTTGCCCCACAGAGTAATGCGAAACCAGGTTGTCACGTCCTGCATCTCGCCGTTGCGGTCGCGCCTTTTCTCGTTGGTAGCGACGCTGAAATTGCAGACGGCGTTGCCTTGCGGCGTATAGCGCAATTCCGGGTCGCGCCCGAGATTGCCGACAATCGTGATTTTGTTAAAAGACATTTTCTTCTTCTCCAGATTTTATAAATTATAGCAACTCTCACAGATGTTACATTCATCAATCTATGACGGTCAAATCGAGTCTCAATCTTACATCTGATTTGAGATTTCCGCTCTAAACGCTGTAACATTTGACTTCATAAGTGGTTTCACGATGCGCGGCAAACTTTATTTCACCATTCGGCAGCTCCTTCTCAGCCTGATTTGTCTCGTACAGTTTCTGCCGGCGCAGAGCGTTCCCGCCGCCGCCGGCGGCAGCAGCGGCAACGGCATCGGATGGGATGTGCCCTTTCAAAAATGCTGGGAATTTGAAACCTCTCAGATGACCGCGTTTCCGCCGCAGAGCGACCTGCAGCAGCAGACGATTTTTCAGACTCTCGCCGAAGGCACTTTAACCGCGATTGACGCCGCCGGCGGCAAAATCATCTGGCGCAGTCAATTCGGCGGCGAAATCATCTCGAACACGCTTTTTGAAGACAATAAGCTCTATTTAGTCAACAAAATTGTCGACGAAGACCAGCCGCAGATCATCTTTCGCTCGGTCAGCGCCGCCACCGGCTTGACGCTCTGGCAAAAAAATCTCTCGCTGAATGATTCGAACCGGATTTTCGTTTCGGCGACCGGTAATAATTCGATTGTTCTCGTCTCCGAAAACGGGCAGATTCTGTTTACGGATAAAACGTCCGGCGCGGAAATCTTTCGCAGGGAATTGCAGTCGTCAGTCACCGCCGCGCCGGTTTTATTTGAGAATAAAGTATTTATCGGAACAAGCGAAAATAAGATTACGGCTTTTCCGGCGACCGGCGGCGAAAGCGTCTTCGCTCTGAATCTGCCCAATTATCCGACCGGAAACTTTTTTGTCTCGGCATCTGCGATTGTCGCGGGCGACCGCTCGGGCGGCGTCCGAAGCATCCGCCTCACAGACCGTAAGCCTCTGTGGAAAGCCCGCACCGGAGCGCAGATAGTCGATATTACGGAAGTTTCGGGGGATTTTTTAATCAGCTCCAATGACGGTTTCGTTTATCTTCTCGCTTCAAAAACCGGCGACCGCATCTGGAAAAAAAGACTTCCCGGTCGCTTAATCGGCAAACCGCTCGTTTATCACAATTTCGTTTTATTACAAACAATCGACGGCGCGGCGGCGCTCATCCTGGATTTAAACAGCGGAAAGCCGGTCAACCAGATTCTCTTCGGCGAGGATGTCTTTTCCGCCAACAGCGCGCTGCTCGTTCACCGGCGCGTTATTATTCCGACCAGTAAGGGCTTGCTGGCATACAGCAACTCGGAGTGCACGGAAAAATAAAAAAGCGGAAGATTCAAACCTTCCGCTTTTTTTTCGATTCTGACTTTTTATTCCCAATTCATTGTTAATGACTGATATTATGTTTCTGGGAATATTCCAATATCATTGCGTAAATTTCGTCTTTGACCGCCAGCTTCTTTTTCTTTATAAGAGATTCTTCAAATTGTTCCTCGTCGCTCGGATAATGCAGATTTGCCAGTTCGCTTAATCGTTTCTCGAAATTCTGATGCTGCTGCACCAAATCTCTAAATGTCGGGTTTTCTTTCATCAATTCGTCTTTTACGTTGTTCATAACTAAACTGTCCATGGCGGTTTATCTTCCTCTCTTATTTGATTTAGTTTCTGACAAATATCCTCGTCAGAGAAATACATTTTTTTGTGGACGCTTCCCTGACGATAGCTGAATTTTAATACAAGACCGTTTGCCGAATCAAGACCGTCTTACAAATTAAGCTTCAACACCAACGCGTCTTCCGCCGGATTCGTATAGAAATTTTTTCTCTCGCCGCAAAATTCGAACCCGTTCCGGCGATAAAATTCCCGCGCCGCTAGATTGCTTTTTCTCACTTCGAGAAAAACGCTCCTGACTGCGTTAGATTTTAAAAAGTCTTTTATTTCCAGCAGTAAAAGCGCCCCTATTCCCCGTTTTCGGAACGCTCGCCTGACGGCGATATTTAGAATCTCGCCTTCATTCGCTGATGTTATCAGACGCGCAGCGACGAAGCCGATAATTTCCGTTTTATCTTCGTCTATATTCTCGACGATAAACATCCCTGAATCGTTTCTCGAGAGTTCAGCCCTATAACCTTCAGCGCTCCATGGACTCAAAAGACATTCCCGCTCGATTTCCAGAACGGCTGGAACATCCTCGACGGTCATCTGCCGGAACTTTAAGTCTTTCATCAGGTTTTTATCGATTTTCCGATTTCCAACGCCGCCTGTATATACTGCGGGAAAAGCGCCTCGCGGATTCCGCTCTCAAGATTTTTCGATGCCGTTAAACCGACATATCTCGCCGGATTATACGACTGAAATTTTACCTTGCCGGAGTCTTTGAAAGGTAGATGTTTTTGTTTAAATTTCTCGTCCAAAACTATTGTATCCACAGCTATTAAATCAGTTTCCCGAAACAGCGTCTCGATTTCCGCTACCCGTATGTCGCTCAGCTTTCGCAACCCGGAATTTTCCTCAAAATAAAAATCCTGATAAAAGGCTTCGCGACGAGCGCCGGAGATAATACTTCTGATTTTCCCTTTTTCTGCAACCGTCGCCGCCAGAATTTCCAGCGTCGAAACTCCGACGCATTCGCAGCCGATGCCCAGCGCCAGCCCTTTCGCCGTCGCCAGACCGACCCTGACGCCGGTAAAGCTCCCGGGTCCGAGCGAGACGCCGATTAAATCAACCTGTCTTTGATGTATCCCGGTTCTTCTCAACAATTCCGCGATAATCGGCAGTAAATCTTCTGAGCGCGAGACTTCGGCGCTGCCAACGTGAAAGTCGATTTCCGATGCGCCGTCTAAAATCGAAACGCTGCCCGGATGCAGAGCGGTTTCGATGGCTAGAATAATCCGGTCTTTACTTTTTTTCATAATCCGCTTTGAAATTTTGCGAGAGCCTCCGGCTGATTCTGCTCACCGCCGGAAAAAAGCGTGTCAGAATATTGGCGAGCTGATAGAAAACTCTGGAATTATCGTCAAATTCGCCGTCCAGCTCGATGGTCGCCTGCAGAGGATTCGGCGGAATCCGTTTTTTGATTTGCCGCCAGAAGAGCCTGCGGTCGTGCAGGCAGTTTTGCAGCGGCTTGAGCTTAACTTCCGTCCGCCATTCTCTCTCGACTGTTTTTATAAGCCATCCGGGAATATTTTTCGCTTCGGCGGCAACCGGTGTGTCTGTCAAATCCAAGCCCAGATATTTATGCGTTAATCCGAGACAGCAGATAATCCATCTCCGCCGCTTCGGGCTGACGATATCCAGACATCTCGTCCAATCGAAACCGCGCGGGCGATTTTCTACGAGATAATAAATGTCCCACAACCTGTCCTTATAAGCTCCGCCGTCCGCCAGCCAATGAACACAGACGATGCGCAGGTGATCCTCCGCGCGCAACGTTCTGATTAAAGTGTTGTCGATTTTAACCGTCTCGGAGTTTTCAAAAAGGTCATCCCAGGCGACCGTGTCCAGGGGCTTTAAACCTTTATGCAGGTCTATGTTATGCTTTAATCCTTCAGGTGTTTCTAGAAGTTTTTTCGCCTTTTCAAAATCCTTCGGCGCAACGCATAAATCGATGTCTATAAACCGTCTCCGCCAAATCTGCGGGTAATAGCGGGCGATCGACCATCCTTTTATCAGTATCGGCTCAAAGCCGCGGCTTCGCATAAACCGGAAAGCCTCCGAGATTTTCAATTCATTGACGCGATTCTGGAGAGTCAGCCAGTAGAAATCGTTCTTTTCTTTGCTGAGTTGTTCGTCGGACGCCATCGCTCTGGGTTTTTATCCATTTTACGGACGAATATTTCAAAATGAAAGAGCGGCGAGAGTTTGTTAGCTTCTCGCCGCTCCTGATTGTTGTTTTGGTTTATACGTTTACTGGCAGATTCCGGGACCCGTCGGCTGGCTGCAGACGCACGGCGAGTTGCAGGTGACGGGCGGCGCGCCGGTCAGATTGCACGGCACGTTGGCGCACGAGGCGACCGCCAGAACCGTGTTCGGAACGGCTAAAGAAGCCACTACCGGCAAAGCTATGACCGACGCCAAACCGATTTTTCTGATGACCTCGCGTCTGGAAACGCCTTCAAACTTGGAATTGACTTCTCCCTGTAAAAGGTTATCTTTGTTTAACTGGTCAATCGCCAGCCAAACGAAATCTTCGTTGACCGCGTCGCCGAATTCACTTCCGACGAGCCTGGAAATGTCCGTGACGGAATTTTTTCCGTCGCAGGACTTCCAGATAAAAGCCGCCGTTTGATTCAAACAATGCGCTTTATTGGTGTTCGTATCGTAGACCAAAACTTCGTTGGGCATTTCCTGTACAACCAATCCCTCCTGGCGAGCGATCGGATTTTGCGAGTTACTCATAACGTTTTCTCCTCCGGCAAATAGAACATGTTTTTAAGACCAAAATTGCAAATACTATTTTTTTATACACTCGGATTCAAAAAAATCCAAGATTAGGGCTGCTGACTTTGTCACATCATCACGTAAAGTCTTTGCGATTATGGCACGATTCGCCACTTGATTCAAGACTTTAATGGAAAATTTTGGATTATATCTGATTGGAACGACGTGTTCCAGTATTTCCAGTATCCCCTGACCGGCGCTCAGCAGCTCCGGTTTCCACTCGGCATCGGGCTGGTATCCGGTTATCAGAATCATCCCGACCGGTATTTTCTTCTCGCCCGCCCTACCGCCGAAAGCCTCGACCGGGTATTCCTTCTGCGTGTATTCGTCAATCACGCCGCGAATCGAAAGTGTTTTCGGAAACGGGTAAACGAAGCCTTCCGCGTCGAAAATGGCGTATTCGTCCGAGTAATAAACCGCTCCGCGCCTGACCAGTTCCGCCACGAGCGAGGTTTTTCCCTGAAAGCTCCGCGCCGGGATGACAATCGCCAGGTCTTTCCAGGCGACCACGCCCGCGTGCACGAAAATTCTGTCGGGCGCGTATTCCGCTACCGTCAATCTCAATTGCGTCTCGAAGCCTCTGAGAACATCGGTTCGGGTATGATTGCTCGGAACCTCTCTCCCGTTTAAATAAAGCGAGTCTTCCCCGTCTCTGTCCCAAACGAGCGTGAAATGATGCTCGACGTCCGTTTTTTCAATTATCTCGAAACAGTCGGGTAAGACCGCCCGCAGAATTTTTTCGATTGTCCGAAACGCTTCCGGATGGTCTGTGCCGATGCGAATTTTTACGCCGTAGGACTCGATATAAACGTCGAACCCGGCATCTTTTTGCCAATCCCGACTCGAACCGTCCGCCTTTTTATCCGAATTGACAAGTAAATCCTTCGCTCTTCCCATCGACTGCTTCCAATTATTCGTTAAACTAACATTTTATTCGGTTTACGTCAAACGTTCCGCCTCGCCCGGCTGAAAATTATGATGCCCAGGCTGGAAGCGAAAACCGGAAAGAGCAACACGGCGTCCGGCGCGTTTCCGGCTCTGAGCCAAAATAAAACCGCCGCCGCGATGATAACCGATAAAATCCCGTAAAGAAGCGTGACGAACGCGTGGCGGTAACCGGAGATGACCAGCCTCTGATATAAATGCGAGCGGTGCGCCAGCCAGAATTTCTCGCCGCGCAGAAGTCTTCGGAAAAACGTGTACAAGGTGTCGAAAACGAACAGCCAGACCAGAAAGACCGCCGCTGCCGCCAACATCGTCCGCGATGGTTGACCGACTCGCATTTCGGCTGCCGCCAGCAGCGGCAAAACCGCAAACGTGTAGCCCTGAAAAGCGCTGCCGACATCGCCCATAAATATCCGCGCCGGCTGCCAGTTATGAATTAAAAATCCGAGGTTCGAGAAAGCCAGAACGCCGCCGAGCAAGCCCGTAATTTCCAGATTAAAAAAAACTCCGATGAGCAGCCAGCCGATTCCGGCGGTCAAGCCCTGCGTTCCGGCGATGCCGTCGATGCCGTCCATAAAATTGTAGGCGTTGGTCAGCCAGATAATCCAGAAAAACGTGATGATTATCCCGAGAGAGCCGAAATTCGTCTCACCGGCAAAGGGCAGATAAATTTCCCGCCAGAATCCGAGCGAAGAAATCGCCAGCGCCGCGCCAATCGCGTGAACCAGAAAACGCAGCGCCGAAGAAACCGATTTCAAATCGTCAAACCAGCTGACGACCGCAATCAGAACGGCTCCGGCAAAATATCCGGCGGAAAAATTACGGGCGAACAGTCCGGCGTAAATCGAATAAAAGACGAGACAAACCAGAACGATGACGAGACCGCCGCCGCGCGGCGTCGGCACGCTGTGCGAGCTTCTCTCGTTGGGCACGTCCAGAATTTCGCGCCGCAGAGTCCAGCGCCGGAAAGCCCGCACGCCGAGATAAGTCAGTAGAAAAGCCGAAATGATAAAAACAATCTGCGTCGTCATTTAAAAAGAATCCGCGTCGTCATTTCCGGTTTCGGTAATGCAGCGCTTCGCGCCTGATTCCCTCGAGCGGGCTGACGAGCGGCAGAAATCCGATTTCCCGCCTGATTTTTTCGCCCGAGAAAACATCGTCCGAAAGCCATTTGTCGAGCGTTTCGGCATATTTCCGAAGTTTTATGCTCCCGCTCGCCTTTCCGATAAAATGCAGGCTTTTTCTGAGCGGCGACACCGGAATCCGAATCGGCAGAACGCGTCTGTCCAGAGCTTTTTCCATCTCTCCGACTATCTCGCGCATCGAAACCGGTTCGGCGGTCACGTTGTAAATATTCGTTTTATTATTTGGCGCCGCCGCGACGGAATTTTCCAGAAAAAGCAGGCACGCGCGTGCGACGTCCGTTTTGTAAATCAGACTTTTTGCGTTTTTCCCGTCGCCGACCCATACAAAACGCCGTCTGTCCACGGCTTCGATTAAACGCGCCACGTTTCCCCGGTCGTTTTCGCCGACAATCGTGGACGGGCGCAGAATCGTTAAGTCAATCGCGTTGTCCGCGCAGATTCGGGCGGCGATTTTTTCCGCTTCCAGCTTGCTTTCCGCGTAAAATCCCTGCGGCTGGCAGGGCAGATTTTCCTCGAACACGGTTTCGGGTTTCGCCTGCCGCGCCCGCCCGTAAACCGATACCGAGCTTATCAAAATAAATTTTCCGGCGTTCAGCTTCGCCGCCAAATCCAGAATATTCCGCGTTCCCTCGACGTTTACCTTTCGGAAAATCTCGCGGCTCGTTTTCCCGAACTGGTGAGCCAAGCCCGCCGAATGAATAATCGCGTCGATTCGTCCGATTTTTTCCAGCGCGGACAGACTTTCCGAATCCGTTAAATCCGCCGGGAAATAATTCGGCAAATCCGCCTGCGCGCTTTTTCCGGTGGTGAAAACCTCGAAATTGTTTTGTAACAGCTCGCCGACGATGGCTCTGCCCAGAAAACCGGTCGCGCCCGTTACTAAAATCTTCATAGCTTTTGACGAAATCCACTCAAAACGATTTATTTTAACTCGCCCAGATAACCCGAGACCGCTTTTTCGACGGAATATTTTTCGACCGCCGAACGCCGGGCGCGTTCTCCCATCGCGGCGAGCTTTTCGCGCTCGGCGAAAATTTGGTAAATCGTTTCCAGAAGCTTTTCCGGCTCGTTCGGCGCGACGTTCCAGCCGACGTTTTCTTCCTCGACGACGCGCGCCAGCTCCGAATCCGGCTCGGTCAAAGCCAGAATCGGCTTGCCGGCAGCCAGAATATTGTACGTCCGCGAAGGCATCGAAACGCCCCACATTTTTTTGACCAGCGAGACGATGCCGACGTCGCAGGCGTTCAGAAAGACGTTCTGCTCGCTGCGCGGGCGCGGGCTGAGAATCGTCACGTTGCGCAATGCTCTGTCCTGGGTTTCCCTTTCCAGCCACTTTCTTTTCACGCCCGCGCCGAGAAAGACGAAATGAAACCGCTCGTCCGCTTTCAATTTGTCGGCGCACCAGACGATTGATTCCAAATCGTTCGGGTAGCCCATATTTCCGGCGTAGAGAAACACGAATTTATCCGATAAATTCAGTTCCTGCAAAAGCTCGTTTTCCGCGCGCGGCTTCGGCTCGACCGTTTCCAGCTCAGCCCAGTTCGGAATCGTCGCCACCGGCACGTCCAGCCCGCGCGTTTTTTCCGTGACCAGCTCCTTCATATCGCGCCCGACGACGATGATTTTACTCGCGTATTTGTAAAGCCAGCGATTGAAAAAGCCGAGCGTTTTGACCAGAAACGAATCGGGCTTTGTTTTTTCGACGGCAATCAGGATTTCGGGATAATTATCGTGAATCAGCAGAGTGTATGCCGCGCCGCGCGCCAGCGCCGCCAGCGCAGTGATAAAAGGCAGGCTCGGCGGCGTCGTGACGACCAGAATGCGGTCGCCTTTTTTAAAATTTGCGAGCGCCTTAAAAAAAACGGACGCGCCGAGCGTCAGCATATTTATCAGGCGAAACGGGATGACGTTTTTATCCAGCGTAGTGCCCGCACAGCGGAAAATCTCGACCCCGTTATGAATTTCGTGCTTCGGCGCTTTCGTCCCGCGCGCCGAATAATTCGGCTGCCCGCACAGAACCCTGACGTCGAAATCCCGCGCCAAGCCTTCGGCGATGCAGGTCAGGTAATATCCGGTCGAGGTCATCTCCGGGTAATAAAGCTCGGTGACGACCCACAGCCGTTGGCGTTTCACCGTCGCTGCTGCTGCCGCTGCCGCTGTTGTTTCTTTCCCTTTGCTGCTGCTCACCTATGAAACGTGTTTTCTCAGGCTCGTATAGCCCAGAACGATTTTGCTGACCGTCTGCGAGACGTTTTCCGCCAGGTATTCCTTCGGCGCAATCCAGTTTGCCGGCTGCGAGAGCGCCAGCTCGACGCCGCGCAGAATGCTCTCGGTTTCCGCTCCGCTCAAGATATTGCTGCCCGCTTCGATTGTTTCCGGTCTTTCGGTCACGTCGCGCAGGGTTACGTTCGGAATGCCGAAAATCGCGCATTCTTCCTGCACCGTGCCGCTGTCGGTCAAAACCGCCAGGGCGTTTTTTTCCAGCTTGACGAAATCGAAAAAGCCGAGCGGGTTCAGCATCTTTATTTTGTCCGACTCGGGCTGCAAGCCGAACTGCGCCAGTTTTTCCGCCGTGCGCGGGTGGACGCTGACGAGCATCGGCTTGTCGAATTTTTCGACCGTCCGCGAAAGCCCCTGCAAAATCTTTTGCAGTCTTTCCATCGAATCGACGTTTTCCGCCCGGTGCAGCGTGACGAGAAAATATTCATACGGCTCGACGCCGAACTGGCTCAGGGCTTCGCTCGCGTCGGTTTTCTCCGCATACGTCTGCAAAACTTCATTTATCGGATTTCCCGTCACGTAAATCCGCTCGCGCTCGATGCCCTCGCGCACCAGATTCTCTTTGCTTCTCTCGGTATAAGGCAGCAGAACCGCGCTCGAATGGTCGACGATCCGGCGGTTGACTTCTTCCGGCACGCGGTTATCGTAACAGCGGTTTCCGGCTTCCATATGAAAAACCGGGATGCCGCGCCGCGCCGCGACGATGGCGGTCAAGGCGCTGTTCGTGTCGCCCAGAATCAAAACGCGGTCGGGCTTGATTTCCGACATAATCTCATCGGTTTTCGTCAAAATCTGCCCGATTTGCTCGCCGAAGCTGTTGGCGCGGATGCCGAAATGAAAATCAGGCGTGCGCACTTCCAGCTCGCGCAGAAAAACGTCGCTCAGGCTTTCGTGGTAGTTCTGCCCGGTGTGAACGGTCACGTGCTCGCAGTTCTGGTCGAGAATTTTCATAATCAGACTCAGGCGGATTATCTCCGGTCGAGTTCCGAAAATCGTCAATACTTTCATATATAAAAAATTTTAAGCGTTCATAAAGGCGGCGATTTCCGAGCCCGCGCCGCCGAGCAGAACTTTCAGCTCCGCAACCGAAATGTTGTCGTCCTTGGAAGAATACTCGCTCGTCAAAGCTGGCGTAAACTCCTCCTTTTCGCGCAGTTCCGGCAGAACGGGCATAATCACGTAATAGCCTTTGCGCTCGACGGTGCGGTAGATTTCCTCTTCGGAAACCATAATCTCGTGAATTTTTTCGCCCGGTCGGATGCCCGTGTAAACAATCGGCAAATCCTTCTCGCCCATCAAAGCCCGCGCCACATCCGTGATTTTCGCCGCCGGGACTTTCGGAATATACGTCTCGCCGCGTTTTCCGTCTCTCAGACAGGCGAAAACCGTATCGACCGCCCTGTCCAGACTTAATAGAAAACGCGTCATTTCCGGCAGAGTCACGGTCAGGGGCTGATTTTTCCGCACCAACTCGACGAAAAGCGGCACAATCGAGCCGCGCGAGGCGATGACGTTTCCGTAACGCACGCACGTAAACGATGTGTGCGGGCAGTCGCGGTTCGCCTCGATTAAAATCCTCTCCTGCAATGCCTTAGTCATTCCCATCACGTTGATCGGCTTGCAGGCTTTGTCGGTCGAAATTCCGATTACCCGCTCGACCGGAAGATTATTCTCGCGTATCGCGCGCGCTACGTTTTCCGCGCCGTAAATGTTGGTCAAAACGGCTTCAAACGGGAAATACTCGCACGAGGGAACCTGTTTTAGAGCCGCCGCGTTAAAAACCACGTCCGCCTCGCGCATCGCCGCCAGCACGGACGAATAATCACGCACGTCGCCGATGCGAAAATTCAGTAAATCGAGTGAATCCTGATAGATAACGTCGTCGGTCGCGGCTTTTTTATGCAGGTATTCGAGCCGCATATAATGCTGCTTGGCTTCGTCGCGCGAAAAAACCGTTATCCGCGCGGGCATTCCCATTTCGCCGGTGAGCAGGCGTCTGACCAGCGTCTGACCGAGCGAGCCGGTGCCGCCCGTAACTAAAATTCTTTTTCCTTCTAAGTTCATTTAGTATTGCTTTTATCCAGTAGTAGTAATTAATCGTTTTCTGACCGCCTCGTAGGGAAACGAATCGCCAGCCATTTTTTTTATCATTTTTTCCCAAGTGTCGGGAACGAATCCGGTCGCCGCTCTGAATCTGTCGGAATTAAGGCTGCGGTCGATGTTGAAATCGTCGAAAGGCTCGATTTCAACGTCCAGATTATAAGCCTCGCGAACCAGACAAAGGAGACGGTATTTGTCAATCGGCTCTCTCGAAACGTGATAATGTCCGCTTAAATCTTTGTGATTGACGAGCAAATCCGCAATTATGCCGGCTAATACGACGGTCGGAAAACCCGAATAAACGGCGTTCGTGAATCCTCTGACTTTTCCGCCGCGATTGCTCAAGAACCATTCTACCAGACTGTGTACCGTTTCCAGTTCGCGCCCGATGATGGAAGTGCGAATTGTCAGACAGTTTTCCGAAACAATCTCTCCGAGGTTTTTGCTCTTGCCGTAGACGTCCTCCGCGTCCGATACATCCTCTTCCGTATAATTTCCCTTTCTGCCGTTAAACACGCAGTCGGTGCTGATGCTTATCAGGCGCGCTTCGCTTTTTTCTTCCTGCACTATCTCCGCGAGCCGGTGCGGAAAGATGGAATTGACGGTCAGCGTTTTGATGACGTTTTTCGAAGTCGGCAGCTGCTTGATAATGCCGACGCAGTTAATTATCACGTCCGGCTGAGAAAATTTTATCGCCGCGCGGACGGATTCGATATCTTCGACCTCGACCGGAGAAATTACCCGGTCTTTTTCAAAAATCCCGAGCTCTAAATATTTTGAAAAATCGCCTCTGACGGTCGCGTAAACTTTGAATTCGTCGCGCCAATGCTCGACCAACTTGTGCCCGAGCATTCCGGTTCCGCCGATTATTAAAATCCTCATTATAAATCGCCTTAAAGTTTTGTCTTAACTGTCTGCCCGCCGACGGTTAAAAATTCTTTTAATGTAATAAGCCTTGTAATATGAATGATTGCCTTTATATTTTTCAAGCTTTCGATAAACTGTAATTTAAAACATCCTCGGTAGCTTTCTCGATTTTTGTGTCCGCCAGCCACAGGTTCGAGTAGTTTCTGGCATTTGTTGCCAGATTACTGTAACTGTCGTTATCTAAACTAATGCAATACCTCAAAGTATCCAGCCATTTGTTTTTATTATCGAGCGGCAAATCCCAGCCGATTCCCTTTTCTTCCAGATTTATCCACGGAGTTTTGTCGCTTATAATCAAAGGACAGCCCGAAGCCAGAGCCTCTGCAATAATATGCCCGAAGCTTTCGCCCCGCGTCGGCAGCACAAAAAAGTTATATTTTTCCAGCGTTTTCATCACGTTTTCGTGCGAAACCTCGCCCTTCATCCGCACGTTTAAATTTGCCGGAAGCTTTTTGATGAGTTCTTCGCATTCCTCTACATATTGATGATTATCGACCGGTCCGAAAATATCCAGATAAACCTTATCCTTAATGTTCGGCAGTATTTCCAGCAAAAACTTCAAGTTTTTTATCGGGTGCAGCCGCGAAAGGTAAACTGCGTTTAGCTCGCCTGAATTTTTGAAAGGTTTGTTGTTTACGTCGAATTCGGGAAAAATCTGTTTCGGCGGCATATTCGGCGCGATAAAAATCCTTCCCCCTTTCCCTATCACCCTTTCAATCTCTGCCTTTTCAAAATCGGCGGTTGCCTTCCAGATGACGTTCCGGTAAAGACCGAGCGCCCCGGCAAACCTCAGATACAATTGTTTTTTACTTTTTTTCAACGCCAGCGCGCCCGCCGCCAGCTCGCCTTCCGGCGCGACGATTATCGCTATGTTCGGTATTTGCCGGAGTTTTTTTAACAGTAAAACAAAAACCGTCAACGTCGAGAAGAAACTGTTTACATAGATAGATTTAGGCTCGACTTCTTCAATCAGTTTCTTAACCGCTTTCAGCTTGATATTATCTCTGGATAAATAATAAACCTTCGCGTTTCCGACCTCGTTCCAGTCATTTATTTTTACGTTTTTATACTGGGTCTTATCGGTTTTGCCGTCGTGGTCGCGCGTGACAATCCGAAAATCGAATTTTTCGCCGAGACGGTCGACCATATTGACGAGCGTCCGCATTCCGCCGCCGCTCTTATAGCCCGGCAGATAAAAATCGCAAAAAATCAGAATCTTCGGCTTATTTTCCTGAGCCATTGTTTTCCAGAACTTCCAGACACGCCCGATAGACGCTTTCCGGCGAAATTAAATTTAAACATTTGTGATGGTTAAAACAAACCGGCGCGAAACAGCCTTCGCATTCGACTCGCTCGCGAAAGATTTTGTGCCCTTCGCCGAAAGGCGTCCAGCGCCCGACGTAGTCGATGGCGGCGAAAACCGCCACGCAGGGCGTTCCGACCGAACCGGCAAGGTGCATTGTTCCCGTATCGGTGCCGAGATATAAATTGCATTCCCGCAAAAGTCCGGCATCGCCGCGAATGCCCAGCTCGCCCGCCGAGTTTGCGCCCGTTTTCCACGCCTCCAGAAAACGATTTCCCTGCTCTCGGTCGTTTTTGCCGCCGAAAACGATCGGAAAAACGTTTTTTTCCTTTATCAGGCGCGAAACAATCTCTATATAATTTTCTTCCGCCCAGATTTTCGAACTCCAGTTCGTTCCAGCCATCACGGCAATCAACCTTTTTTCGCGCCAAGCCGCGGAGCAATTCGCTTCCAGCCAGTCGTGCGCTTTACGGATTTCGCTTCCGGTCAATTTTAAATCCGGCTTGAAATCGGTTATCGGCGGCAAATCGAGATTTTCGAAATAGACGGTCTTAAGTAAATATTCGAGTTCGCTTTCAACCTCTTTCACGGGTTTTTCGGGCGTCATCGTCAAAAGATTCTGCAGCAGATAATTCACGCCGAACACTTTTTTTATGCCCGCCGCCCGAAAAAACAAAACGTCTCTTTTGACGCGGTAATAATCGCGGTTTCGCGTCATCAGATAAAATAAAGAATCGAATTTTTTCCGTCTCAGATTTAAAATCAAACTTGCCGAGGCTTTAATAAAATTCTTCGGATAGACCAGATATTCGTCAAAAATTCCCTCCGGCAAAATTTTCCCTACCAGCAGATTATTCGGGTCGCTCGTCTCGCCGTTCGTAAAATAGGCGATGTGCGCCTTTGGAAAAGCCTTTCTGATTGCCCAGAACGACGGCAGTGCGACGAGCGTGTCGCCGATGCTGCCAATCCGGTAAACTAATATTCTATTCATCGCCGGAAAATTAAGTTAAAGCCTCTAAAAGTTTTTCCTGGTTAATCGTCGTCGTTCCGACTTCTTCGACCACCAGCCCCGCACTGATATTCGATAGTTCCGCCGCCTGTAAAAGATTCGCACCGGCTGCCAATGCGACGGCTAAAGTGGCGATAACCGTATCGCCTGCGCCCGTCACGTCGTAAACCGTTCGCGCTTTCGTCTGAAAATGAATCGGCTTCGTGCCTCTCTGAAATAAGGTCATTCCGTTTTCGCCCTGCGTTATCAGCAGAGCTTCCAGATTAAGCCCCGAGATTAGAGCTTCACCGGCGAGCGTAATATCGTCAGCCACTTGGTGTTCTTCAAAATGGCACGCTTCTATCGCCTCGCGGCGGTTCGGCGTTAAAAGTGTCGCGCCCGAATATTTTGTGTAATCCTTGCCCTTCGGGTCGACCAAAACGTGTTTGCCATTTCCTCTTGCCTTCGTTATCAGACGCGTGAGCAGGTTTTTGCTGAGTAAACCCTTGGCGTAGTCCGAAATCAGGATTAAATCGGCTTCGTCCAATTCGCTTTCAATCGAAAACCAGAGCTTTTCTTCTTCTTCCGCCGTCAGAAAATTCGTTTTTTCGTTGTCGATTCTCACTACGTGCTGATTGTGCGCGACGATTCGGGTTTTGACGGTCGTCGGGCGCTCTTTCTGCGTCAGAAGCAAATCGGATGAAATGTTCGATTTACCGAGCGCGCGTGACAGGCACTTTCCTTCGTCGTCGTCGCCGATAACGCCTACGAGACGCGGTGCAGCGCCGAGAGACGCGATATTGACCGCCACGTTTGCCGCGCCGCCGGGAGCGAGACTGGTTTTTTCGAGCTGTACGACCGGAACGGGCGCTTCAGGCGAGATGCGGCTGACGCTTCCCCACCAATACCGGTCGAGCATTACGTCGCCGATAATTAATATTTTCACTTTAGAAAAACGAGCGATAAGTTCTCCGGGATTTTCCACTTTTGTCTAAAACTCGCCTTCCTTGAATTTTAAGTCTATGATTTCGCACCAGATATGCCCGATGGTGATGTGCGCTTCCTGAATCCGCGCCGTGCGGCTGCTCGGGACCAGAATGCAGGCGTCGCAAAGCGAAGCCAGTTTTTTTCCGCTGCTGCCGGTCAGACCGATGGTTTTGCAGCCTAATTCTCTCGCCTTCATAACGGCTGAGATAACATTCGGCGAATTTCCGCTCGTGCTGAAACCGATAAAAACATCGCCCGCCGAAGCCAGCGCTTCGACCTGTCGGCTGAAAACTCTCTCGAAACCGTAGTCGTTGGAAATCGCCGTCAGGGCGGAAGTGTCCGTCGTCAGGGCAATCGCGGGCAGCCCGCGTCTTTCGGTTTCGTATCGCCCGACAAATTCCGCCGCGATATGCTGCGCATCCGCCGCGCTTCCGCCGTTCCCGCAAATTAAAATCTTTTTTCCTGCGGCGACCGCCTCAAAAATAATATCGGCGCATTTTTCTATCTGCTTTATATCCGTTTCGGAAGCGTCCAGAAGTTTTCGGAAAACTTCAACGTGTTCACTTAAAGACGTTGAAACTAAATCGTTTAGCGAATCCGCAGATTCTTTTGAACCGTTTGCATTTCCGCGTATTTTCTCGACTATCGCGCTCGACGAAAAATTGTCTTTCAGCGGAAGCGAAAGAACTTCGCCGCCGCGTTTCAGGACGTAATCCGCGCCGATTATCTGGTCAATCCGCCAGTCTCCGCCTTTGACTAAAACGTCCGGCTTAATTTCTTCGATTATTTTTGCGGGCGTCGGGTCGTCGAAAATCCTGACTTCATCGACGCTTCGCAGGGCGCGCAGAATTGCGGCGCGCGCTTCCTGCGACAAAAACGGGCGCGGCGCTCCTTTTATCTCGCGCACCGATTTATCGCTGTTTATTCCGACGATCAGCTTCGTCCCCAGAGAGCGCGCGCGTTCCAGCAAATCGATATGTCCGGGATGAAGAATGTCGAAACAGCCGTTGGTAAAAACTACTTTTTCCATCAGATTAAAGACTCGTGCCGCAGCCTCAGTCGCCGCTGGAGTGAGCTAAATTCTTTTATAACCGCCTTTCCTGACAAAAAACCAGACGATTAACAATCCCAGAACAGCGATAAAACCGACTTTTAAAAGATACGGAATAATCAATCCGTAAGAGCCTTCATACGAAATGCTGGTCAAAAGCATATAGTAAGTCGTCGCCCGCCAGAAGGAAAAGCCTTGATTTTCAATCAGAGCGACGTAGAATATGCGTACGAAAAATCCTAAAATAATCATTCCCAAAGGAATTCCGACCGGACCGAAATTTCTCAAAAGGTCGCCGATCGGCGTCAAGGTAAAGGAGTTTTCGCTGAAGTTGAAATATAAATCGCCGTATTTGGAAGGGTCTGTCGCGAGCGGTTTATCGTTCCAGACGATGCGCGGAATCAGGAACGTGATGCTGTCCTTCCAGATGTTATTATCCAGCCCGTAGCTTTCCTCGTAGGGCGCTAATTTTTCATAATTTGAAACGACGACCGCCAGAGAGCTGACGGCGTCGATTCTTTCGGCGAGCGCGACGAAGCCTTCTTCCATACTGGCGAAGACGCCCTGGTCGGAAATTTTTCCGAAAGCCTCAAAAATATTGCCGATATATTCGTCGACCGACACACGCTCCTGCGATTGCTTGATGTTGCGGAAAGTCGTGCCGTAAATCATCCCGACCAGCAGCGCCAGCGCGAGCAGGATTCCGCCCAGCATCTTATGCTGGAATTTTATCGTCCTGCCCGACGAGACGAACGCGAACGCAATCAGGATAAAAACCTGAATCAAACTGCCGCGATTTCCCTGCAAAGCCGATTTGCTGAGCGAGATGGCGAGCAGCAAGCCGATAACCAGGTAATGATTAAGGTTTAGCTTCTGCGTTCTGAAAACCATCAGCCACAACAGAAATGCGGCTTCGAGCCAGAAGAGCGTCAAAAGGAAAATCGTTCCGTCGAAGATGCCGATTTCCTCGACCTGCTGAAAGCCGATGACGCCGGCGGCAAAGGCGAATATGGTATTAAACAGTCCGAGCGCCAGCAGCAGCAGACCGGGCGTCATCACCTGTTCCGGTTTCCAGTTCCATTCCGGCAGCCAGCGATTGATTTTTTCCCCGATTTTTTTGCCGAAAGGCAGAAAGAATCCGACCGATAAACCGATGTAGCCGAGCATCACGTAAACCAGCGTCAGCGGCAGGTTGTAACGCTCGTCCTGTACGAAATTCAGGAAAAAAGGCTGCGAAAGTCCGGCTGACAAAACCAAGCCGCCGACGAAAAACGCCGGAAAAAAATACGACCACGCGGCAAAAACGAGCGGGTGAAAAAGATTGAAGCTGTTTTTATAGTAAAGATACAGGCTCGGCGCGGCGATTACGGCGCCCGTCAGCAGACACCACGGCAGCAGGTAATGTTCGCCCAGAAAATTGTCCGATTCATTTTCATAAAAAAAGAACGCCAGCATTAAAATCAGGGCAAATCCCCAGAAGAAAAACGCCGGTAGAATAAAATTTATCTTCCGGTCAGGAGAGGTCGAAAAGTTGTTGAGTCGGTAATCAGCCATTCTTTCTGCCTGTCTGTCTGTCTTATTTTTTCAGACGATTTGTTCGCAAAATATTGAGCGCTTTATCAAATTTACTATAAAGGTGCGGTAAAACCTAACAAACAAGGGCTTTCGGCTTTATTCGTCCTTTTTCTGATTTTTTTCAAATTCGTCGAAAATAACCCGCAGTTGATACTCCATTTCCATCGAGCGGCGAACGATTGTGTGCAGCACCAATCCGATGGTCAGCGACAACATTCCGGCTAGCTCCAAGCCGACCGCCAGAACCGCCGAAGGCAGCCGCAGCACCAATCCGGTTTCGAGAAACTCGTAGATGACCAGCCCGCCGAACGGCAGCCCGCAGAGCATCAGAAAAATCCCGATTGCGCCGAAAAACGTCAGCGGCTTGTAATCGCGAAAGAGGCTTAGAATCATATTCAAAATCAAAAAACCGTCGCGCAGGTAGTTGATTTTCGAGCTGCTGCCTTCCGGGCGCACGCCCAAATCTATCGGTATTTCAACGATTTGATAGTCGCGAGTTAAAGCTTTGATGGTCAATTCGGTTTCGATTTCAAAGCCGCCGCCGAAAAGCGGCAGGTTTTTCACGAAATTGCGGTTAAAGGCGCGATAACCCGAAAGAATATCGGTCAGCCTGACGCCGAAAATATAATTAATCGTCCAGAGAAAAATCTTGTTGCCGAAACGGTTCAGCTTTTTAAATTCGCTCGAAGATTCCGACATCAGGCGCGAGCCGACGACCATATCCGCTTCTTGGTTCAAAACCGGATTAATCAATTTCCAGACCTCGCCCGGCGGATAAGTGCTGTCGCCGTCAATCATTATATAAACGTCCGCCTCGACTTCGCGAAACATTCGCTGCACGACGAAGCCTTTTCCCTGTCGCCGCTCGTAGCGCACGATAGCGCCCGCCTGCTTTGCTTTTTCGACCGTTTTGTCTTGGGAATTGTTGTCGTAAACGTAAATATCGGCTTGCGGCAAAATCGCTCTAAAGCTGTCCACGACCTCGCCGACGGTTAATTCTTCGTTATAGCACGGAATCAAAACGGCGATTCTTTTTTGCCGGACGCTCGCTGCTTCGGGTTTGTTTTGCAGGCTGATTCCGGCGGCAAACTGCTCGTCGCCGTCGGCTTTTTTTTCCGGCAAAACTGTGGAAAGACTCATTTTTCTCAGAACCTCTTTCTTTATTAAAAGAATGAAACCGCAGATTACGCGGATTGATAAGCGAAATTCCTCATTTGAAAGTTCAAATTCCGGATTTCAGAACCATTCCGTCCGCGGTTACCTGTGGTTATTTTTTCCCCGCATCAGAGCGGTATAATTTTATTTCTCGCCGATCAGCAGAATGTTTTTGCCGACCGGCACGTTGACCATCGATTCGATTTTTCTAAAAACGGGAACGACCGCTTTGTCGTAAAGACTAACCGCGCCGCCGCCCAGACTTTCGGATTTCAAAAGCCTGTAATTGACATACCAGGGCACGACACCGGCAAAGTCAAAGTATTTTGATTTCAATATTTTAAAGCCCGCCGCCTGACATTTTTGCTCAAGTTCCTTTTTCGTATAACGGCGAAAATGTCCGAGTTTGCGGTCGAATTCGCCGTAAAGCGCCATCAGCGCCGGAACAAACAGAAAACAGCGCCCGCCGTCGCTTAAGGAATCGTAAATTAATTTCAATTCGTGATTATCGTCCTCGATATGCTCTAAAACATTAACATAGATTATCGAATCGGGCTTTTGTTTCGCCGTAATTTCCGCCGCGACCGCCGAAAAAATCGAATTATAAAAATCTATTTTCGTGCCGCTGCCGTTCGGCGTGACGTTCGCCGTCAAATCGCCGTACAAATCCGACGGCTCGACCAGCGCCATCGTTTTCGGCTTGGTCTCCAGAACCATCTCGGAAAACGAGCCGGTTCCCGCGCCGACCTCGACCACGTGCTTTCCCAGAAGCTGCCTGAACTCGTCCAGAATCCAGCGGTGATAATTAACGGCAAAAGACATCGCCTCCAAATCTTTGCCGACATAAACAACTTTTTTACTCATTTGGAATTAATCTACTTGTGACGATTGATTTTAACAGTTTTCCTCAACGGTGACGAAACAGGCGCACCTCTCCGCTCTGAAAATAAGGCTCGGATTCAAACCAGCGACTCAAAACCGCCTCGACGCGCGCGTCTTTTCCCCACACCAGCAAAGTGTCGATTTTATTATTGTTCGCTTCGAGCAAAGCCGCCAGCTTCGACAGCTTTTCGTCGAAATTCACGCTTTTATCGTTTAAGGCGAAAACATTGCTGCCCGTATAACCGAGCACGAACTGCCGGTGCGAAATCTCCTTTGCCACAATCGGAAACAGGTAATGTCCGATTTCATAATTGTCCCAGACCTGTATGCCTCTATCGCCGATGCCGAGATAATTATCCATCTGCCCGGTCGGCAGCGAGTGATAGCGCAAGCCGTCCTCGATAATGCTGATTGAAACGAGCCGCGTATTTTCTTCAATCATCGGCTGCGCCGCAACCAAATCCTTTGCCAGTTTATCGGAATGCAGCGAATATTCCCACAAGGCAAGCGTCTGAAAAACAATCACAACGCCCAGACAAAACTGGGCGAAACGCTTTAACCAACGTGAGCTATCTGTTCTAAACAAAGGCACAAAGGCAATCAAGCCGCACAGCAGAAATCTCTCGCGCAAAACGCCGCCGTGCGTCAACTGAAAATCGTCCGGCGCAAACATCGCGATAAAAACGCATACCGCGAACAAAACCGCAAACGCGTAATATGTTTTCAAAAAATCTCGCCGCCGACGGAAAGAAAACCACGTCGCTGCGGACAGGCAAAAAATTCCGCCGAGCAGCCACAAGCCCGGCGTAAAAACGGCGAACACGCTCGAATTGGCGTCGGTAAACGGAAAAGTTTTGCGGCTGATGATGACGAATAAATCCGCGCTCCGAATCTGCGTAATCCAGCTCGAAATCGAATACGGGTCACTCAGGTTTCGCCAGACCGGCGAAAATCCGCCGCCCGCTTCGCTCAATAATTTATAGATTATCAGCAGCGGCACAATCGGCAGAAACGCCAGCGCCGTCCAAAGGATAGTTTTTTTCCATTTCGACGGCTGCACGAAAGCACCGAGCAGGCAGATGCTGACGGCTAAAATTCCGAAACCGATAATGTGACTGAAATAAACGAGAACCAGCAGCGCCGCCAGCATCAGCGCGCGCGGCGCGTTCATATCTTCGCGCCAGCGATAATAAAGAGCGAGCGTAAACGTAAAACCGATAACTCCGATGGTGAAATTGTAAAAGCCCATCAGCCAGAGCCAGTTAAAACCGATTGCCGCGCCGATTAAAAGAGACGTCACGACGCCTTCGCGCCCGACCGTTCTCAGCCGCAGCCATCCGACAGCCGCGACCAAGCCCAGATACGTAAACGTTACAATGATTTTAGTTGCGGTAAACGGCGAGAAGAAAACCAGCAGCCCGACCAGAATCCAGTGCCCGCTCGAATTCGGAAAGGAAATGGAATTGAAAGTATAAACTTCGGAAACCGCCGGATTTCCCTGCAAAAGCCCGGTCATCAAAGACGCGCTGTAGACGTGTCCCGAGCCGTCCTGATTGATAAAATAATCGACCGCCCAAATCGGGCTGCACGTGAAAACGGCGAGCAGCACAAAGAAAACTAACAGGCGGGCGTTTGTCGATTCAAAAAAATTCATATTCAGGCAATAATTTGATTATTCCAAATTCTCCGGCACGCATAAAACGTTCGCCCCGATGTCGTCCGGCGCAAATCCTTCTATTTCAACGAGTTTCTCCCCGGCTTCATCGACTTTAAAAAATCGGTAGCGCGCCCTGTTTTTCAGAAAAACAATCAAATCGTTCGGCAGATAACCGAATTCGGCGGACGTTTCCAGCGTCATTTCCATATAAATCACGGGCGGCTTTTCCTGCCGCTCGAAAAGTTTTCGCGCGCCTCTCAGAAACATCATTTCCGCGCCCTCGATATCGACCTTGATAAAATCGACGCGCCCGATGTTTTTTTCTTCCAGATACGAATCGAGCGTTTTTATCCGAATCGGGAAAACGGTCGACGGCTCATTGTCTTTTCCGGCGAGCGTGGCGTGCCCGCTCGGCAAATCTCTGAAAAGATGGATTTCAGCCGTCGATTCCCGGTCGCCGAGACCGAAATTGTTCAAAAAAACTTTCGCGCCTTCCGCATTTAAGGAGACATTCTTTTCCAAATCTTCAAACGTCGGCGGAACCGGCTCGAAGGCGTGAACTTCGCCTTCCACGCCCGCAAGACGAGTCATCAAAGTCGTGTGCCAGCCGATATTTGCGCCGACGTCGAGGCAAACGAATCCTTTTTTTATGTGCCGCGCAAAAATCTCGGCGCTGAACTGCTCGTGTTTTCCCAGAAAAAAAATCGACTCGCCAGCCCAATCCGACAATGCGACATACAAACGTCTTCCGTCTTTCGTCGTCGCCAGCATTTTCTCCGGCAGGTGGCGGCAAAGTCGCCGGGCGAAAGCCGAAGCGCGCCATTTGCCGCGATTGACGGGAAAATAAAATGTATAAAGCCTGATTAGATTAAGCCAGGTGATTTCTATTTTTTGAGCAATCACGCGTTTTCTTTCTTCCTGCTGCCGAATGAAAATAAGAGATAATTTAACTGAGCTGGCAAACCGCAATCACGCCGTCGGCGAGCTGCGGTGAAATCTTTACGCCGACGTCGTTTATAAAATTATAATACCAGGGATTATGCTGCCGGTGCTCGGGTCCCAAATCGTAAAAGCAAAATTCCCTGACCTTTAAATCCTCGCGCTTCAGCATCAGATTCAGCGTCGAATAGGAAAAATAAGTCACGTGGTCGGGATGCACCGGCTCGTTTTTTCCGCCCTTTCCGCGCAAGCCGTAAAGGGCGAACCTGAGCGCGCTGTATGCGTTTATCGTCGTGATAAGCAGAATCGTGTCCCGGTGCATAAAACGTTTGATGCCGCGCAGAAACAGCCCCGGATTAGATAAATGCTCAATCATCTCGCCCGCGATTATCACGTCGAATTTTTCGTCCAAAGCGACTTCTTCGAGTTTTTCCAAATCCGCCCGAAAAAGATTTTTCGTGCCGTGCGCCGCCAGAATGTCGATTCCCTTCTGGTCGAAGTCGAAGCCGTAAAGCTCGCCGGAAATCTTTGCCAGCTCGAAATGAAGAAGCTGTTTAAACTCAATCATTTTTTCAGTAAACGGGTAATCCGTGCATCCGAGATGCAAAACTTTTTTTCCGCGACACGCGTCCTTGATAAATTCGACTCGCTGGACGAGTCTTAATTTTTCGCTCATCTGACTTTTATATATTTATTCAGGTTTATTATCTTCCGAAAACGTTTCTCACCAAAATCTTCTCGTCTTCCGTGACGAATTTTATCTGCCACAAAGCCAGCAGATAAGCCGCGCCGCCGAAAAAGGTCGATAAAAAAAGCCCAATCCAGCCGTGCGGCAGATAACTGATGCTCAATATTTCGACCAAAACGGACGCCGCAGCAGCCAAAAACAATTGCCCAATCAAATTCAGCCAGAAACCGCCCAGAACCCGCCGGAAAAACCATTTTTCGACGTAGACAATCGAAAGAAAAGAAATCGCGTATCCGACCAGTCGACCGATTGCCACGCCCGTGTTGCCGTAATCGTAGCTTAAAAATATCATCAGCGGAATGCTAATTAATAAACATAGCACATAGAGATAACAATAAAAATTCGGGTAGCCGAGTCCTTCGGTCATCTGCCACGAAACCGTCAAAATCGCAACCAGACTAAAGCTGATTGTGTGAATAATCAAAAGCTGCGTGCTTGCCGCGGCAAATTCCTCGCCCATCCAAAGACTTAAAAACAAACGGCTGTGGACGATTATCGTCGCCGCGATAAAAACGACCAGCATCGAGATTATTTTCGTCGCTTTCGTGTAAAGCCTCTCCAGCTTCTCGCGGTCGTTCTGCAATTCGCTGGCGAGCGGAAAAATCACAATCACGAGACTGGCGATAAAATATTGAATCTGAAAGCTGACCGTCATCGGCACGACGTAATGCGTCAGGCTTTCCGTCCCGAGCGCGCGCGTAATCCAGATTCGCTCGAACAAAAGCCAGATGTTTCCCAGAATTTGATAGCCGACGACGCCGGCGCTGAAACCGGCGACCAGCTTCAGGGCGTTTCTATCAAAGCGATGCGTCACGCTGAAATCCGGCAAAAGCCTTTTCGCGCTGGCGTAAAACAGCGCGCACGTAACGCACGTGATAAACAGGTTCCACCAGAACAGGGCGATAAGCCCGCCGCCGAGCCAGGCGATAATTAAATTGCCGAGCAGCATCGAGAGGCTGGAAAGATTCAGTATCTTGGAATAAATGTCAAAGCGGTGCAATCCCTGCACAATCGCGCTGAAAACCTGTGTAAAGAGCGTAAAAAAAACAGCCGTCGAGGCGATATACAGAGCGAAAACGGTTCTCGAATGCGATTCGGCTTCGATATTCAGAACGTCCCGGACAAGCCAGCCGGAAAGCAGAAAAACCGAACCGATGCCGGTTAAGCCGAGAATCAGATTGATAAAGAACGTGGCGGAAATTACCTCTTTTATCTTTCCGCTTTCGCCCGTCGCCTGGTATTCGGCGACATATTTCGTAATGGCGCGCCCGATGCTGAAAACGAACGAATAGCCGATAAAACCCAGAACCAGAGAATAAATTCCGTACTCGTGATTCCCCAAAGTTTTAACGATTAAACGAGTCGCGAAAAAAGTCAGAACAAACGGCAAAATCCAGCTCGTAAAACCGTAAAATACGTTTTTCGCAACGCTTCTGGTCGTGGATTTGGTCGCTGCTGCTTTTGCTTCTGCTGCCATCGTCGCTCACTACTACTCCGCGAAAGATTCCGAGTAGCTTTGCCACGCCGTTTGCGCCGCAATCCTTTCGTCGAAATTTTTTAAAACGAACTCGCTTCCCACGCGCGCCAGCTTTTCGCGCAATTTTTCGTCCGTTTTTAACATCCGAATCGCTTCAACCAATGCGCGGACATCGTTTGGCTCGATTAAATAACCTGTTTCCAGATGTTTAACCGCTTCGGGAATGCCGTTGATGTTCGTCGAAACGACCGCCGCGCCGAGCGCCATTGCTTCGAGCAGCGAAATCGGCAAGCCTTCGACAAAGCTCGGCAGAGCGAAAACGTCAGCCAATCGCATCAGGTTAAACAAATCGCCGCGCTCTTTTCCGACCTGGTCGGATGTGATTAAAACAAAATTTTCGCCCAGCCCGAAAGATTTCGCCTTTAGCAAATCTTCTTCGGGCGGTTTTGAATTGGAAATCCAGACAAACACCACGTCCTTATTATCCTTTAAAAGCTCGCGCGCGGCTTCCAGAAAAATCCAGCGTCCCTTTCGGTCGATAAATTGCCCGACGCATAAAACGAGAAATTTATCAGCCGGAATATTGAATTTCCGGCAAAGCGACTGTTTATCCAGTTCGGCTTTGCGAGCGTTTAATAATTCGGGCGGATTGATGCTGGCGTAAGTTACTTTTATCCGCTCGTAAAAATCCGGCGAAACAAATTCCCGCAAACATTTTTTCGCGTCTTCGTTTGCCGTAAAGATGTGAAAATTTTTAAATCTGCTCAAAACGCCGAATTTGAATTTCCAAATCCACCGCCGCCACTTCTGTTGCGGGCTGACCGAATTATGCACCGTCGTAAAAACCTTCGTTTTCGTGCAGAGCCAGAATAAAGCGGCAAATGATTGCCACGGCGCAAATTCGACGTGAACCGCGCATTCCTTCAAATCGAATTTTTTCAGATAACGGCAATAAACGTATTCCGAACGCAGTTTGTTAAAATGCCGCTCCAATTTTCGCCGGACGGTTGCGGCGGGCTTCGCGTCGGTGTGAGACGCGACAAATTCAAAGGGAACATCTGAATCTTTCAGAAATTTCAGAAGCTGCTCGTGGGAACCTTCCGGCAGAACGGCGCGGACTTCGCAGTGTTTTTTCGCTTCCTTCATCAAAGCCAGAAAATAAACCTGCGCGCCGCCCCATTCCAGATAGTTCCAGACGCACAAGACTTTTTTCGGCAGCAGATGTCTAAAATTCCCGTTTTCGATAACTTCAAGTTGGTTCTCAACCGTCGGCGGGCAGACAGTTAAAGTAGTTTCTAAATAAAATTTCAACAGTTAAAGCGATTCTTTAATAACTTAATCCTTTACCTGAGCATCGGCAAAAGTCTCAGCCAGAGGCTTTTCTTCCTGACTCAAAGCCCATTCGCTCTCCGCATTTCTGCGCAACGCGAGACGCAGAAAAAAAACACCGAAAGCCAAAGTTCCCTGCCAGCGGTTCGGCGCGCTGTCGAGATTGCCGTAAAAACGACGGCGCAAATTGTGAATGTGCTTCAAATCAAAAAACAGCGCGTCAATCATTTTCCGAAAGCCAAGCTGCCGAACCGATGCCGGAATGTTGTTCGGCTGGCAGAAAACTCTGGCGCGCGGCTCAATCAAAAGACGCCAGCCGCGCTTTTTCAGACGCGGCGTATATTCGACGTCGCCGAAGTTCGGGTATTTTTTTGAATTCATCAGACCGGCTTCGTCAATCGCCGCCTTCGGGACTAAAACGCAGTTGCCGACGATGATGTCCACTTCCCACGCTTTTTTCGGCACGGTCCAGACGGTCTGATTCTGCCAGTGTCGCCAGCCGCCCGAACGCGTGTCCCAAACGGGCGACACCTGAAAGATTTTGTGCGGCTCATCCCAGAGCAAAAGCAGCGAGCCGACGACCGAGCGCGGTTTTTTTTCGGCGGTCTCGACCATACAACTGAGAAACTTTTCGTCAAACACCGCGTCGTCGTTAATCAGCAGAACGTATTTCGGGTCGTGTCTGAGCGCGGCGCGCACGCCGACGTTCGTGCCTTCGGTAAACCACAAATTGCCGTCGCCCGCGACGATTTCGACTTCGGGAAACTGCGCGCGAATCGCGTCAGCCGTCCCGTCGGTCGAGCCGTCATCGACAATGACGATGTGAACGTCCAAGCCGGTCTTGTCGATGCGCGACAAGCTGCGCAGGCATTGCAAAGTGATTTCGCGCCGGTTATGCACCGGCGCGACGATTTCAACGCGAATTTTTTCAGACGAGTCAGAAAACATTAAGACGTTTCGCTGCCCCATAGCTCGCGTAAAGTTCTGACGCTGGCTTCGTCGCCCGCATTGCAGCCGACGGGAACGTATTTGATATTTTCTCGGTTTGCAAGCTCTTCGGCTAAGATGCGCCAGAAATCGACGACCGTCAGCGGCTCGCTGCGATGATTGAAATCGTCGTAGGTCAACGCCTTGAATTCATCGTCGGCGGTCGTAATCAAAACCGTCTGCGCCTGTTCCAGACATTTTTTCGCCGAATCCAGAATAACGATTTTTCCCTTCAGCTCGGCGTTGGCGCTTTCGTTGGCGAGCGGGTCGTAGGCGACTACGCGCGCTCCGGCTTGCGAAAGCGCGTTGGCGAGATAGACGCCCTGCGATTCTTCGACGACGTGCGATTTCGGCTTGTAAGCCAAGCCCAGAATGGCGACCGTTTCGCCGTGCTTAATCATCGAGCGCAGCTTTTCGGTGATTCGGTCAGCCATCGAGCGATTGAAGCTGTCGGTCGTTTCGGCTAAGGTCGCGCGCGCGTCCAGCGTTCGAGCCAGATAACCGAGCGCCACGTTGTCGCGCGGGAAACACGGTCCGCCGTAACCCATTCCGCCGGTCAGATATTTGCGACCGATGCGCGAATCCGTGCCGAGCGCGTCGGTGACGACGTCGATGTCGCCGCCCGGAATTTTCTCGCACAAATCGGCGAGCATATTGGCAAACGTAATTTTCGTTGTGACGTAGGTGTTGACGGAAATTTTCGTCAGCTCGGCGTTTTCGAGGCTCATCCGCTTGCACGGCGCGTCGTTCAGCATCAGGCGTTTATAAACGTCTTCCAATTGGCTGCCGCATTTCTCGTCAAACTCGCCCAGCAGCGTGAAATCGGGGTTCAAAAAATCACGGATGATGCTGCCGAGAGCGATAAATTCCGGGCTGTAACAAAGTCCGAAATCCGCGCCGCATTTTTTGCCCGATTCGCGTTCGAGAATCGGAAGCAGTCCGTAACGCGTCGCGCCCGGCAGAACCGTGCTGGTCAGCACGACGTTGTGATAACCGTCTTTCTTTTTCAAAGCCCTGCCGATTTCCTTAAACGCCCAAGCCGCGTATTGCAGCGAGAATGAGCCGCGCTCGTCCGACGGGGTCGGCACGATGACGAAAGAAATGTCGGAATTCAGAACGGCGTCCTCGTGGCTCGCCGTCGCGCGGATTCTTTCCCTGTTTTCCGCGATATATTTATCGAGGTCGGTTTCCTGAACCGGCGCTCTGCCTTCGTTGACCAGTTGAATCGAGCATTCGTTGACATCGACGCCGACGACTTCAAAGCCGCGGCTGGCGAAAGCCGCAGCCATACTCGCCCCCAATTTTCCCAAACCAATAACCGAAACGCGATTAATCATTATAAATTGCGTGCTCCTAACCCTTTATGAAAATTTTAAATTATTTAACTTTTGCCGTGACGCACAGATGCCAGCCGAATTTTCGCTCCAGAGCGCGAAAAACATTTTCCGGCAGATATCTGAAATACCACTCTTTGACGTATTCGTATTTGACGTAATCCGGGATGCGATACGGGAAAATATGGTCGACGAAAACGTCTTCGGCTTTAAAACCGTCGCCGAGCAAATCGTGAATCGTTTTTTTCGTGTAGGAATAGGTGACCGGGCAGCCCGTCTGCGCCTCGGAGCTGCGGGCGATGTGCCGGTCGAGATTCCAGAATGTGCCTTTCCCTTCCTTCATCAGAATCCAGAAAACCTTCCACGCGTAACGGTAATAAACCATCAGTTTCAAAGTCGAATCGGCGTGGACGAAATTGTTCCGAACCTCGGCGATGATTTTTTCCGGGTGCGGCGAGTGGTGAACGACGCCGAACGAATAAACGAGGTCGTATTTTTCCGCCGGAATGTAATCGGAAAGACGTTCGGCATTGACTTCGTAGAAATTTATGCGGTCTGAAAGCCCGAATACTTCGGCGCGTTTTTTCGCCAGCTTCAGCGATTCGGACGACAAATCGACGGCGGTCACTTCCGCCCCGGCGCGCGCGAAATTCATCGTGTCCGTACCGATGCCGCAGCCGATTTCCAGCACCTTTTTGCCGCGCCAGCGGTCGAATTCGGCAAACGCGGGAATGTGCGGCTCGACGAAATATTTGCGCCATTCGACCTGGTCGAAATATTCTTTCGTGCCGATTTCGGCGGTCGAATGGCGGATGTTACACGGGCGCGCGTTCCAGTAATCCTGGACTTTTTCGATGGAGACTTCGGCAAAATTCGTGCTCATTTGTTCGTTGGCTCGTTTGTTTCTTTATTTTATTTAAGCGTGACTCGTCAGGGCGTTCTCGCTTTCCAGCCGGGCTTTGACCTGCGCTTCAATCCATTCGTAAGTTTTCTGTAAGCCGTCTTCGAGCGAGATGTCCGGCTCCCATTCGAGGACTTCTCGCAGCTTCGTGTTGTCGGAATTTCTGCCGCGCACGCCCTGCGGTCCGTCGATGTGTTTTTTGGAAATCTGCACGTTCGCGATTTTGGCGACGATGTCGGCGAGCTGGTTTATCGTCACCATCCTGTCCTGACCGAGATTCAGCGGCTCGTGAAAATCCGAGCGCATCAGGCGATAAAGCCCTTCGACGCAGTCGTCGATGTAGCAGAACGAGCGGGTCTGCTCGCCGTCGCCCCAGATTTCGATTTCGTGATTTCCGGTCAGTTTCGCATACGCGATTTTGCGGCACATCGCCGCCGGAGCTTTCTCGCGCCCGCCTTCCCAAGTGCCTTTCTCGCCGAAAATATTGTGAAAGCGAACGGTTCGGGTTTCGATGCCGTAATCGTTGCGGTAGTGCATACAGAGAATTTCCGAAACGAGCTTTTCCCAGCCGTATGCGTCCTGCGGCTGCGCCGGATAGGCGTCTTCTTCCTTCAAAGGCTTGACGTCGGCTTCTTCCTGCAAATATTCGGGATAGATGCACGCCGAAGAAGTGTAGAGATAACGCTTGACGCCGTTCGTTTTCGCGGCTTCGAGCGTGTGCAAATTTATCAGCGAATTGTTATAAAGAATCTGCGCGTGGTGATTCGAGATAAAGCCCATTCCGCCCATATCCGCCGCCAGCGCGTAAACTTCTTCGACACCGCGCGTCGCCTGCAGGCAGTTGTCCCAGCGCCGCAAATCGAGAATTTCAAATTCATCGGCGGTCGTTTCCATAAATTCGGGATATTTTATATCGACGCCGCGCACCCAATAGCCTTTTTCCTTCAGATACGTCACCAGATGACTGCCGATAAAACCGCCCGCACCCGTCACCAGAACCTTTGTTTGCTGTTTTTCCATACGTTAGTGAAAAATTTCCCGAAACCTTTTCGCAGTCCTAAAGCCTAACCGAAAAGGTTTCGGATTATTTCTCTTTTTGCCTTTTTCCTTTTATCTTTTGCCTTTAATTATCTACTATTGCTCGTCATCGTGACGATAATTCGAGCGGTGATAATAGCTCTGATAATAATAGTAATTATCCTGTGAGCGCAGATTGACGTTGTTCAGCACGACGCCGAAAATCTTCGCGCCGATGTCCTGCAAAAGCTGGCGCGAGCGGCGCACGACCTGCCGCGAGCTTTTACCCGAATGCACGACCAGAATCACGCCGTCGACCATCGAAGCAATCAGCACGCCGTCCGTAAAAGAAGCAATCGGCGGAGAATCGACGACCACGTGCGTAAAGCGTTTCTGCATCGTCTTTAATAAATTCGACATCTGTTCCGAGCCGATAAGCTCAGCCGGATTCGGCGGAACCGGACCCGACGGCAGCAGGTTCAGCTTGGCGGCTTCGTCGTATTGGACGATGTCCAGAAGGTCCTTTTCGTTCATATCGCTGGACAAAATCGTGCTCAAACCTTCGCCGTTACTGATATTGAAAACGCTGTGCAGGCGCGGGCGGCGCATATCGGCGTCGATAATCAGCACGCTTGCGCCCGTCTGCGCGAGGCTGATGGCGGTGTTGACGGCGGTCGTCGTTTTGCCTTCGGCGGGCAGGCTCGACGTAATCAAAAGCGATTTCGGCGCGTGCCCGGCGGTCGAAAGCAGAATCGAGGTGCGCAGCTGGCGATAGGCTTCAGCCAGCGACGAGCGCGAATCCGTATGAATCAATAGCTCGGATTTCGCTAAAGCCTCGGCGTCCTCGTTTGCGCCGACCAGCAAAAGACGACGTTTCGGCATCGAGTCGATGGTCGGAATTGCCGCCAGAGCCGGAAGCTGCAAAAAGTTTTCGACTTCTTCGGTCGATTTGATGGTGTCGTCCAGATACTCGAAGAACAAAGCCAGTCCCGCGCCGAACAGCGTCGAGAGAAACAGCGCCGCCAAAACGGTCGTCAAACGGCGCGGCGAAATCGGCGTCTCCGGCGGCAGCGCCCAATCGACGACGCTGATGTTGTTTTCCGTTCCGCGCGCCTGGATGTCGTTCTGGCTCTGATTCTTTTGCAGATTGTCCAGAAAACCGCGATTCGTCTCGACGTTTTGCTCTAAAAGGCGGATGTTGATGGCGGCTTGATTTTCGCCCTGCGCTTCGTTGTATTGCTGGTTGAACGAGGCGCGGATTTTATCTTCTTCCGATTTCGCCTGCTCGTAGCGTGTTTGCAGATTGGTCACGATATCGCGCGCCGCCCGCGTGCGGTATTCGTCCAAATCCTTTTTGTTCTGCTCTTGTCTTTTTTGAATCGTGTCCCGTAAGGAGGTTATCTTTCTGTTATATTCCTGAATTTCCGGCGCGTTCTCCTGGTATTCGATGAGCAGACGCTCTTTTTCGGCTTCGAGGTCGGCGATTTTTTTGGTGACCTCGTTCGTCAGTGTTCGGATGTCGTTTTCGCGCTCGGTGAAATAACGCACCATTTTATCTTCGGCTAAAGCGCGGATTTTTTCCGGAGAGCCTTTTACAGCGTTGTATTCGGCTTCGGCGTTTTTGCGCTTGTTTTCGGCGTCGAGCAGCTGTTTGTTCAAGCCGGCGAGACGGTCGATGACGACTGTCTGCTCGCCGTCGCTTTTCAAAATTCCGGCGCTGCGTTTCAGTTCCGCCAGCCGGATTTCGTCGCGTTTGATTTCCGACTGGAGATTGGCGACGCGTTCGGACAAAAAGGCGTTCGTTTCCTTGTTTTTGCCGGTGCGTTTTTCCTGGTTCGCCTTGGTAAAGACTTCGCCGATACCGTTGGCGACCAGTGCGGCAAGTTCCGGATTCGTATGCTGAAAGCTGATGAGAATGTGACGCGTATCCTTGACGGTCGCGCGTGATTCTCTGACCGGCTCGATTCTCAGTTTCTTTTTGATAACATCGACATAGGGCGCGAGACGGATGGCTTCATTAATATCTTCGCTCGACGCGAGGCTGCTGCTGAAAGTTACTTCCGCGACGCCTTTATCTTGTTTCTTGTCGGGTTTGCTCGCCAAGCCGACGGCGCGCAGCATCGACTGCCAGGCGGAAACGTTGTCCTCGGTTTTCGCCACCTGAAATTCCTTGTTGCTGTCGAGATTAAGTTCCTTGACGACGCGGCGCAGAATATTGTCGCTCGTCAAAAGCTGCAATTGCGTGTTGAAATAAGCCGGGTCGTTGTTCGGAATCAGCGGGCGGTCGCTGGTCTGGAGCGCGGGATTTGCCTGTTCGAGGTCTACCTGTACGCGCGCGCTGGCTTCGTAAATGTTCGGCTTGCGCGCCACGTAAATCGCCGTCAAAGTCGTCATCAGCACGGCGATTCCCAAAACCAGCCACAGGCGCTTGCGGATTGCGCGCCAGTAATCGAGCAGTTGAAAGCCTTCCTGCGCGCTTGCGCCGCGATACATCGGGTAATGCCCGTTGCCGCTCGGGACGGCATACGGCGGCTCGAACGGGCGTTCGAGCTCGTGGGTCGCTTCCGTGGTGGTTTTCGTAGTTATTATTTCACGAGTTTCTTTCATACACTTACTTGCTGCTAACCTGCTGCTTCTCTCAACTCAAAAACTTTACGGAACGCGATAGAAAAGACTGGGAATTCCGCCGGTTATGGATTTTTTCACTTCATTTAAAAGGCTTTTCGTTTTGTCTTCGGAAACGGCGACGATGTCGTTCGGCATCAGGAAAGGGTCTTTGACCTTGCCGGTTTCAATCTCCTTTAAATCAAAGGTAAATTCTTCCCAATCGCTGCCGTCCGGTTTCTGGCGCAAAATCCTGATTTTATCTTTTTTCGACGCGGGCTTGAAGCCTTCGGCTTCGACGATTGCCTGCCGCAGCGTGAGCGGCTGCTTTAATTTAACCGAGCCTTGTTTATTGACGTTTCCGTAAACGTAGACGAGGTCGAAATCGAGCACCGAAACGATGTCGCCGGGCTGCATCCAGAGATTTTCCCTGCCTTCCAGAACGTCGCGGATTTTGTATTGATAGAGAACCAGATTCGAGTCGTCCGTCCCGGCTGTCGGAGCATCTTCCTTTTGTTTGCAGACCGACGTGCTGCCGGTGCGGGCGACGATTAATTTCGTTCCGGCTTTCTCCGTGTCGGGACCGCCGGCAAACGAAAGCAGCTCCAGCAGGCGAATCCGCCGGTTCATATAAAAATTTCCCGGCTTTTCGACCGCGCCGATGACGGCAAACGACTGCGAGCGCTGGTCGACGACGCGCACGTTAACGAACGGGTTGCGCAAAATGGTTTTATGCTTTTCGGCAATCTCCTGCTGCAATTCCTGCTCGGTTTTGCAGACCACGCGAATCGGCTCGTCCAGACGCGGCAGTCGAATCGTGCCCTGCGGCGAAACGTTGAAAGTGCCTCCGAAATCCGCGTGCTTGTAAACCGTTACTTCAATCGTGTCCTGATATCCGATGCGATATCGCTCGTCGCTTCGGTTCGCATCCGGGTTCGTTGTTACGGTCGCTTCCGCGGTCTTTGCCGGTTCGGATTTTTCGCCGCTGTTCGGGCTTTTCGTTTGCTGTTCCTGCTGCTGTCCGAAAACAGACACCGCACCAATCAAGATGGTCAAACAAAATACCGCAAACAATTTGATTGCTTTCATTGACTTTACTCCATTATTTACTTCGGGAAGGAAATTCAAGTTTATTTTGATTCACTTTCACACCGAAAAGTTTCTCCGAGTTTTCGGCAGACGTTTGTAACAAAATAACTTAAAAAAGGATAGTTTAGCAAATCGGTCGGCTCTTTGTCATTACCGATTTGTCCTTTGTTTATTTTTCGGAATAAACTATGCGAAACGATTAATAGTCGCCAAGCTTCAGTTTTATGAACTCAACAAACAGCGCCACGCCGATGCTGCGCCAATATCTGGAAATAAAAAAACAATATCCCGGAACGATTCTCTTTTTCCGTCTCGGCGATTTCTACGAGCTTTTCAACGAAGATGCGGTCACGGGCGCGCGCGAGCTGGAAATCACTTTAACGGCTCGTCACAAAGATTCGCCGAACCCGATTCCGATGTGCGGCGTCCCGCATCATTCGGCGGCGAACTACATCTCGCGGCTGGTCAGAAAAGGCTACCGCGTGGCGATTTGCGAGCAGACCGAAGTCGCCGGACAAGGGAAAAAGCTCGTCCGCCGCGAGGTGGTGCGCATCATCACGCCCGGCACGGCGATTGACCCGCAGCTCGTCGAATCGCGCGAAAACGTTTATCTCGCCTCGATTTGCGGCGCGGGAGAAATTTTCGGCGCGTCTTTTCTGGAGCTTTCGACCGGAGAATTTTTTACGACGCAGATTTCCGGCTCGGACGCTTGGACGAAAATCTGCGCCGACGTCGAATCTTTCGCGCCGCGCGAGATTCTGTTTCCCGAATCTCTAAGAAAACTCGTCGAAAGCTGTTTCGGAAATTCGCTTCAGCAAAACCGCGCGACGGAGAAATCTAACGTTGTTTCCATCGCGCCGCCTTCGCCGAATGCAAATAAATTTTCCGCCGCCCTGACCGGGCTGGACGACTGGCTTTTTCAAACCGAGGACTGTGAAAACCTTCTGAAAAATCAATTCGGAGTGCGCGAGCTGACCGGCTTCGGAGTGAACGGAAAAGCGGAAGCGATTCGCAGCGCCGGCGCTTGCCTGCGCTACGCCAGAGACACGCAGCGCGCCGCCGCCGAGCACATCGCCGAAATAAATTATTTCGAGGCGAACGATTTTATGGTTCTGGACGCCGTGACGCTGAAAAACCTCGAAATCGTCGAGGCGCGCGGCGACAATAATAAAAGATGTCTTTTCAGCGTCATCGACGCGACCGTGACCGGAATGGGCGCGCGCCTTCTGCGCTCGTGGCTGCTGCGACCTTCGATTCGGCGCAGCGAGATTCAGACGCGGCTCTCAGCCGTTTCCGAATTAACCGATTCAATCCTGCGCGACAAAATCCGTTTTCTTTTAAAAGAAGTCTCCGATTTGGAAAGACTGGTCGGGCGGCTGAATCTCGGAACGGCGTCGCCGCGCGACCTGCTGGCGCTGAATCGTTCCCTTTCGCAGACGCCGAACATCAACCAGTCGTTATCGGACGCGCAAAGCC
>JALZHR010000137.1 GCA_030860665.1 Acidobacteriota bacterium | reverse complement strand
GCACAGGTCGCAGGCTTCGCCAGCCTCGCGCGGATTGCGGCAGGCGAAAGCCTTCGCCGTTTCCAGCGCAAACTCGCGTTTGCCGATGCCGTCCGCGCCCGCGAAAAGAAGCGAGTTAGGAACGCGCCGCGCCCGAAGCATCCGCCGCAAAATCTCCTTGACGTGACCGTTTCCGATGAGCTTGTCGAACATAGATAGATTTTCGGACACAGTCTTTTGAAAACGCAAATCCGAAAGGATAATTCACCGCTGCCAAAAGAGTTTTCAGGGAAGAATCAACAGGGATAACAGGATAAACCGAGATATATAAAAATCAATTTATTATCCCTGTTCATCCTGACATCCCTGTTAATTCTTTTTTGCCTTTCCGTATCTCCGCGATAGTAAAACTTTATTATCTCGTTCCGAAAGGCGTTTGATTGGCGAGCGCGTAGATTTCGCTGAGTTCAGCCGGAGCGGCGGCGGTCAGATTTTCCGCGCCGTTAGCCGTAACCAGAACCGTGTCTTCCAGCCGCAGGTGCAGTCTCCGTCCGGGCGGCTCGATGACCGGCTCGACGTTGAAAACGACGCCCGGGACAAACGGTTTCGTCTGGTCGCCCGGGTCGTGAACCGAAAGCCCGACAAAATGCCCGACGTATCGCCCGCCATTGATGTATTCCTGCAAAAAGCCGTATTTCTGATAAACCGGCTCAGCCGCCTTCTGCAAATCCCTGACGCTGACGCCCGGCTTCATCGCGGCGATAATCGTGTTTCTCGCTTCCAGAATGCACTGGTACCATTTTTCCTGCTCCGGCGTAAAGCGTCCCGAAACAGCCCACGTCCGCGTGATGTCGGAAGTGTAGTAATCGTAATCCGTGCCGTAATCGAAATAGACGATTTCGCCTGCCTGCATCTGGCGATTGTTTTTCGTGTAGTGATAGACGATCGTATTCGGACCGGACGCTACAATCGGCATAAAGGCGTCGCCGCGCGCGCCGCGCTTGATGTTAAAAAAGCGCGCGACGGCTTCGATTTCGTATTCATACATTCCGGGTTTCGTGCCTTTCATCGATTCTCGGACGCCTTCCGCCACGATTTGCCCCGCTTTGCGCATCCGCTCGATTTCATACGGCGATTTCACCCAGCGCATTTCGTCAATCAGCGGGCTGACGTCGGCGACCTGCATACTCGGCTTCCATTTCCGGATTTCGCCGATGAGCCTGTTTATCGCCGGTTCGTGGCGAAAAACCGAATTTTCCATAGATTCGGCGTTGTGACTTAAGACTTCGCCGCGACTTAGTTGCAGCTCGTCCGGCGGCGTTAATTGCAGATACATTTTGCTCGCGAGGCTCAGGGCAAAGTTTGAAATCGAGTAGAAATTTTCGAGCGGCAGAACGTTTATGCCGTAATATTCGCCCGGTTTTTCCATATCGCGCACGCCCGGACCTTCAGCCGCGACCTTTCCGGGCGAACGTTTCGGGACGAACAAGAAGCTCGTTTTGCGCGCGCCGTTGACGATGAGCACCGAGCCGGGTTCCTCGATTCCGGTTAAATAATAAAAATCCGGCGACTGGCGAAACCTGACCGCGTGCGGGTGCGATTCCGCGCCGAAAATAACGGCGACGCCGTCCGCGCCGAGCCGCTCGACCAGCTTCGCCCGCCGCGCGCGAAATTCTTCTTTATTAAATGCTTGCTGCGGCTGTTGCTGCTGCTGCTGAGCTTGCGCGGAAAGCGTCGCGCCGACGACAAAGCAGCAGACCAGAAGCGCGAATCTCAAAGTCTGATTTCTGACGAAATGATGCATAAAAGATTATTCCTTTTTATTTTCTTGAATTATCTGAAAGTTTCCGAACCGAAAAGTCCCGTTTTGATGCTGGTCTGGTTTGCGATTTTCAGACCAGATTCGTTCCGGCTAAAATACTAGGGACAGAATTACGACTATAACCAAGGGCGCTCTGACGAGAATGATTTTTTGATGAAGAGACAGAATCCGAGGACGAATCGGTAAATTACGGGGACAAAACAATTTCAGAAGTTTTAAAGCCCGGAATCGTTAAACGTTAAGACAAAAGAGAGTAAAAATCTTCGCCGCCCGCTCTCTACTTTTTCAGAAAACCGGTCACGATTTCCATCACGCGCGGGCGAATTTCGTCGACCGAGCCGCTCGCCTCGACGACGCGAAAACGCTTCGGCTCCTTTTCCGCGATTTTCAGATAAGCCTCGCGGACGCGCCGGTAAAAATCGGTCGTTTCCGAATCCATCCGGTTTCTGATGGTTTCGTCGTCGCGGCGCGATTTGGCGCGCAGGATGGCTTTTTCAATCGGCAAATCGAAAAACAAGGTCAAATCCGGCTTCAGACCGCCCGTTGCAAGGGCGACAATCTGCTTTATCGTTTTTTCGGAAAAGCCGCGCCCGGCGCCCTGATAGGCGACCGTAGCATCAGCGAAACGGTCGGAAACGACTATTTTTCCTTCCGCCAGCGCAGGCTTGATGAGAAACTCGACGTGCTGCGCGCGGTCGGCGGCAAACAGCAGCAGCTCGGCGAGCGGCGCTACCGTTTCCTCGGTTTCCAGAAACGCTTCGCGCAGGCGGCGACCGAGCGGCGTTCCGCCCGGCTCCATCGACGCCAGCACGTTGTAGCCCTTTAAGCGCAGCTCGCCGGTCAGCAGTCGAAGCTGCGTCGATTTGCCGCTGCCGTCGATGCCTTCAAAACTGATAAACTTACCGCGCAAAATGGTTACTCTGTCGCTGCCGTCGAAGTCGTGGTGCTGGGCGTGGTTGTGGATGATGAATGCGTCTGCTGCTGTGGGGCGGGGGCGAAATCAGACCTTTTTCGCTGCTCCTGTGAAATGGTCGAGATGGCGTGTTTGAAAATGAGAAAGTCCTGCCCGCCGACGTCGAGCAGAACCGAAAACTTATCGAAGCTTTTAATCCTGCCTGAAAGCGTTGCGCCGTGCAGAAGATGAATCACTACTGTCATTCTCTCGCGGCGGGCGGTGTTCAGAAAAGCATCTTGAATGTTCTGCGACGGAGCTTTTTCCATGACTATTTCTCTTTTGTTAAGTTGGATTTAAGACTGCAAAATTGATTATAGCAAATTTAGGCAGACTGACAAGAAAAAATTCACAAGCCGGAAGAACTGAGAACTGATAGTGAAAAGCAATCAGCCGTCAGCAATCAGCTTTTAATTCTGAATTCTCAGTTCTCAGTTCCCAGTTCTCAGTTCCCAGTTCTTTCACTATCAGTTATCAGTTATCAGTTTGAAAAGGTTTTCCTGCGTTTGCGGCTCGTCGCCGAAGCCTTCGGGCAGCCAGACGACGCCCGGCTCGCGGCGAAACCAGGTCATCTGGCGCTTGGCGTAATTGCGCACGTCCTGTTTGGTCTGCTCGACGGCGCTTTCCAGCGTTCTTTCGCCGCGCAGGTATTCGCAGACGCGCCGGTAGCCGTGCGCGCCGAGCGCATTCGTGTCGTCGCGCAAGCCCTTCTTGCGCAGGCGGCGGACTTCTTCGACCAAGCCCTTTTCAAAATGTTTTTCGGCGCGCTCGTTGATTCTCCGGTAAAGCAAATCGCGCGGCGGATTTAGAGCGAAAATCTTTATCCTTTCGGCGAATTCAGGCGGTTTTTCGCGCTTCGGCTGGACTTCGGAAAGGCGGTTTCCGGTTTGGAAATAAACTTCCAGCGCGCGCGTCACGCGCACGTAATCGCGCGGAAAGAGTTTTTCGGCGGACGCTTTATCGACTCTTTGCAGAATTTTGTGCAAATGCTCCGCGCCTTTTTTCTCTTTGATTTTCCTTAACTTTTCGCGCAGCCGCTCGTCGGTTTTCGGGCTTTCAAAAAAAGGCTGGCGCAAGGTTCGGAGATAAAAGCC
>JALZHR010000136.1 GCA_030860665.1 Acidobacteriota bacterium | reverse complement strand
TACCACGAGCGCGAGGCGGAAATCGTCGCGCAGGCGGGACGCAAGGGCGCGGTCACGATTGCGACCAATATGGCTGGACGCGGAACGGACATCCTTTTGGGCGGCAACCCGGAATTTCTCGCCCGCGAATATCTGAAGCGGATGGAAATCAACCCGGACGAAGCCACGCCCGAGCAGTTCGAGGAACAGCTCCGAAAAGCCAAGCGTGTCGTCGAGGAAGAACACCGCGAGGTCGTCTCGGTCGGCGGCTTGCATATTCTCGGCACCGAGAGGCACGAATCGCGCCGCATCGACAACCAGCTTCGCGGTCGCGCCGGACGCCAGGGCGACCCCGGCTCGTCGCGCTTCGTGCTCTCGCTCGAAGACGATTTGATGCGCATCTTCGCGGGCGACAAGGTGCGCTCGATGATGGAATGGCTCGGAATGGAAAAGGGCGTCGCCATCGAATCGAAAACCGTCTCCAAGCAAATCGAGAGAGCGCAGAAGGCGGTCGAAGCGCGCAACTTTGAAACTCGTAAACACGTTCTCAAATACGACGACGTGATGAACAAGCAGCGCGAGACGATTTACGGCTTGCGCCGCCAGTTGATGTTCCAGCCCGAGCATCGCGAATATCTTTTGGGCGAATCGGGCGTCGCGCGCGACCTTTTGCACGATTTGACGAACGATTTTCTCAACCCGCAGGTCTCGCCCGCCGACTGGGACATCGACACCTACGCGGCGGAAATCGAGAGCATCTACGCCGTCGACCCGGCGGTTGACGCGGGCGTTGACTTCAACACGATGAACCCGCAGCAAATCGAGGAAGCCGTCTGGCGCAAAGCCATCAGTAACTACGAGGAAAAGGAAAAGCTGGCGGGCGCGGAATCGCTCAGGGCTTACGAGCGTTACATTATGCTCAACATCATCGACTCGCAGTGGAAAGACCACCTGCTCTCGATTGACCACCTCAAACAGGGCATCGGACTTGTAGGCTACGGTCAGAAAGACCCGCTGGTCGAATACAAGAAACAGTCGTTCGATATGTTCCAGGCGATGCTCGACCGCATCGACACCCACACGACGCGCGCCCTTTTCAACCTCGAAATCGTCGTCAAGGACGAGCAGGAGGAAATGGAGCGCCTCGAACGCCTCGAACGCCAACGCGCCCGCAAACAAGCGGCGGCGATGGCATTCACCGGCGCATACGAAGGCGTCGCCGCCGCAGGCGAAGAAGCCAAACGCAACACGCCCTTCGTCCGCGAGCAGCCCAAAGTCAAGCCCAACGACCCGTGCCATTGCGGCAGCGGCAAAAAATTCAAAAAATGCCACGGCGTCGGCGTCTAGGCGGTAAAGCGGAAAGGCAAAGACAGAAACGCGAAAGACGAAAGGTTTTCATAATCTTTCGTCTTTTCCGCGATTTCACGAATCGGGCGCATAACTGCTCGCGAAGTCGGGCGGGACGATAACATTATGAAGGCAGTCTGCGGTTTTGTTTTATTTTTTGCCGCGCTCTCTACGGCGGGCGGCGCGTTTGCGCAAACGGTCGAATCGGGAGGAGTCGGGCTTTACAACCGGGGCGATTTTCAAGGGGCAATCGCTTTGCTGAAAAACGCCGACGAGGCGGAAGGGATTTTTTATCTCGGTCTGGCTTACGAAAAAACGGGCGATGCCGGCAGGGCAAAGGACGCTTTCAAAAAGGCTTTCGCCAAAAGTTACGACGTTTTCTTCCGAAAATTCGACGAGTGGAACAAGACCGCCGCCGCTGCCCCCGCTGCTGCTGCTCCGGCGCGCAAAAGTCTCTCCGAATTGCTGCGCGAAGTCAAAGCGAATAATCAAATCGGTTTCTCCGCCGCCGAAAAAGCCTACGCCCTCAAATCCGATATTTTTCAAACCAGCGAATGGCGCATCAAAGCGAAGGTTTTATCCGACACGTTAGCTTTGGCGAAAACGCCGGGTGAAATCTACGCCGTCACGGACAAATCGCTGTCCGGCGCGGGAATAAGCGAAAGACCTTTTATTCCGTCGCCCAAAGACAACAAAGGAATCCCCTACGGCAGAGTCAACCAATCGCCCAACAAACCGATTCTGGTCACGATTTTCACCGTTTTCGGAGCCGACGGCAAAATCAAGCTCAAGCTGCCGCTGGAAAACATCTACGACGCCTTCACCGTCCAGGTCTTAAACGGCATCGAAGCCGTCAAATTCCGCACCGCGACCAAAGACGGTCAACCCGTCGCCTACTACACGCGCTTTCACTATTCCTACTCATTCGGATAAACCCCGCCCACCCCCGCGCGCAAAGCCAACCGGCTGCAGCGACAACCGGCAAAACCCGAAAGCCGGAAGATTTCAACCTCTCCGCCTTTCCTTCCGTCTCAAAATCCCGCAACTCCAACAAAAACAAAGCCCAACCGCCCGCCCCGGAATTTTTCGCGGTCGCCAGTGCAATCTCTGCGGTCGCCATTGTAACTTGCGCGGTCGTCATAGTAATCCGCGCGGTCGTCATTGTAACCGCCGCGGGCATCAGTGTAATCCGTACGGTCACGAGTGCAATTCCTGCGGTCGCCAGTGTAATTGCTGCGGTCGTCAGTGTAATCCGCGCGGTCAACAGTGTAATCTCCGCGGTCGCCTGTGTAATTGTCGCAGTCGCCTATGTAATCGCCGCGCCTGTCAGTGTAATTCGCGCGGTCAACAGTGTAATCTCTATGGTAACGATTGAAACTGTCTCGGTGGTCAGTATAATACCTGACAGTTAACTTCTTTAATTCTCGATTAGTATAGTTTGAAACGTTCGGCTCTTGATTTATGAATCTCTTAACCTTTTTTGCTTGCAAATGCTTTACCCAAAATTTTATATTTCAAATTCGTATTGCTGGTTTTTAACAATAAGTCTGCAATTAAAGTTATTTTTAAAACGGACTTGTAAATTCTGAATAGTCGTTCTAATTGCTGGTCTAACTCTGCTACTAATTACAAAAGAGTATTTAGCTTTTTGCGTTGGATTTGCGCTCAATTCTTTGATTGAAGCAGCTAGTTGTTCGCAGGCGTGACGAATATCCGTCCCTTTAAGTTCCACAAAAAACTCATCATTCTTTTCGTTGACAACTAGATAATCACATCGCATTCCTACTGTAATGGCACAATTGTCAACCGTAATAACCTTAATAACTTTTCTATTTGGATTGCGAAAAGTCATCTTCATTCGATTTTCGGTCAAGAGAATGTTTGAGTCTTTTTTGGTTTCTGTGCACTCCTCAATGGCTTTCGATTTTTCAGTCATAATTTGAGATTAGAGGTTTAGTAATTGATCAAACTCAATAGCAATTTCTTCAGAGACTTCATCAAGCAAATCGGCTGAAATTAAACCTGTTTCCTCATCAATCAAACTTTTGACATCACCGTCTGCAAAAGCATAAGCATTTAACTCACGAGGCTTTAATACCTCAAACTGAGGAACTATTTTAAAAAGTTTTCTTTTGCTTACACCTTTTTCTAATAGCTCTCCTGCTTGGAGCAAATTATTGAAAGAGGTGAGAATATAAGGCGAATGAGTGGTGATGAACATTTGAGACATACCATTTGAAAGATTGTATGCTGTTGCAATCAGTTCGACTATTTTCTTTTGTGCAGAGGGGAAAAGATGTGCTTCGGGTTCTTCAATATACAGTGTATAAATTGCCGAAATATCCATGAACTTCGTGAACATATTTTCCAAAATAATTGCAAGCGGCAGTGCTTCCTGTTGACCCGATGAGCAAAATAAAAGATTGATTTTCCTTCCGTCCTTATGAATTAAATAATCTCCAGCTTTATTAGTATCGAATTTAGCTCCTAAAATTTCGGATAATGAATCTTGAATATACTTTTGAGGTTTGTTTAGGCGGCTATCAAACAAATCATTTTTAGTATTCTCATAAGCCGCGCCAAATTCTACAAGAAATGGGTCAAATGAGCGACCAGACGATAATATTGAGAAAATTGAGCTTTGTATATTTGAAAAGAAAGACCTGCCTGCTGGAATAAATCTTTGCAAACCAAACGTTTTGGAAAATTTTCCTAAGCCAATTTGATAAATCATCTTTGCCACTTCATCAAGAGGTTCTTTTTTTAAGAATTCTGGAACTTCTTGAGATTCTAAGCTTTTTAAGATAACTTCTCTAAGTAAAGAAATTTTATTTATAAGTTTGGAAGAGTTTATTTTCAGGTTACTTTTAACTTTCTTTTCAACCGAAATATTTTCAAAAGAGAAATTCTGATCTTGACCAAATAAATTAAATGCAATCTCATCTATTTTATATTCAATAAAAAAATCTTTCCTCGACCAGCTTTCAGGTGGAAAATACTTATTAAAACGGGCGGTAATATCTTCATTAATTTTCTTGTGCGCCTTATTTTCGGTTAATCCATCAAATATATCTTCATAGACTTTTCTGAAAAAATAAATTAACTTTACGGTCACGCTTTTTCCGGAAGCTTGTTTGCCTATAAAAATATTTATTGAATTTAGAGGAATACTGACATTTTTTAATCCACCAAAACTTTTGATTGTTATAGTTTCGCTCATAGCTAGATTTTACCAAGAAAATTAAGATTATTCATATAATGAATAATCTTGAAAATCAACAATGCAATGTCAAAAGGCGTCCATTATCCATAAAAATTTGAAAAAGCACAAGGGATAAACAAAACGCTTATTTTAGCCTGATTTATCCCTTGTGTTTAATTGCCTTTCCAATCAATACTTCCTAAACTCCAAGGCGGTTACCTGTTGGTAGGCGGCGCTGGATTTGCCGGGTTTGCGGGCGAGTTGGGTTTTGATTAGTTTGACCAGCTTTATAATGCCCGTGTCGGGGTGGTAGAGGATTTCGTCGCGGGCGTCGAGGGCGTTGCCGTGGGCGGCTTCGGCGGCTTTGGCGGCGTTGTTTTTTGATTGCAGGGCTGCCAGCTTGGTTTCGAGGGCGGTGACTTTCATTTCGGCGTCGTTCGGGTTGTAGGCGGGCTGCGTTTTGACGAGGGCGACGAGGTCGGCGAAGTGGGTGACGAGGTCGTCGTAGCCGCGCTGCGAGACGCTGTGCGTGTTGAGAGCCTCGTTGACGTCGGGAGTTGCCGGGTCGTCTACGGGCGCGTCGCCCGAGCGTTCGCCGCGAAATCTGCGGATGATTGTCTGCAAATCGGCGGTGAAGGCTTCGTCGTTGACCTCGACTTCGGCGGTGCGCCTGACGTTGACGGCGAGATTGCCGAGGTCTTTGAACTCGGCGGCGCGCTCGTTGACGGCGACGGTTTTCGCCGCGTCCGCCGTATCGACCGCCGCGAGGGCGTTTTTGGCGGCGGTCAGTCGGGCTTGCAGGGCGGGAAGCTGGATTAGTGGCTGGCTCGGATTGTAGTCCGCTCCGAGAGCCGACAGAATGATGGTTACGGTTTCAAAATTCGCGACGTTTTTCGCGTGTCCTGTCGTTGACATAGTGATATTTATTGGAGTTTTCTGGGTTGGCTGCGGGTCGAAGTTTTAAGGAAGTCCGCCGAGTGAGAGATTTTAGAAAATTTACCGCCCGAACCGTTTCGGCAGTTCAGGCTCGCCGCGCCGAAGGGCAGAGAGAAAACTCTAATTGTAGGCAATGCCGCTCGCGGGCGATTTTACGGTAAACCGGATTTCCAAAAAACGCTTGAGTTGCGATGCGGGAAATATAAGTTAAAAGCGGCGCGGTGTCAATGATTTTTTTATTCGGGCTGCGACCTAAAGCTGCGACGCTAATCATTTAAATAGCCGCGCCGTTTACTGGCGGCGTGGTCGGGCGATTCAGCAC
>JALZHR010000135.1 GCA_030860665.1 Acidobacteriota bacterium | reverse complement strand
GCTTCGGTCAGCGCCGAAGAGCTGCTAAGCTCAATCGGAGCGCAATCTGGCGCGAGCAGCGGCGGCGCGCCCCGATAAAATAACTAAAGCCCGTTTCGCGTAAACCTTGAAAATTAAGACATTAATTCTAAATTCCAGATTATTTCGGAAAGATATTTTGCCGGTTGATTTAGAATTCATAATTTAGAATTTAGAATCGACACGGCGGTTTTCCCGGCTCTTTCCTTATCACGAAGCGGCGGAGCGGGATTTCAGCCGCAGGCAGATGCGCGCGAGAAAAATCCGGGCGCGCTTGTGCTAATCCGTGATTTCATTTACTTATGAGCTCTGTAAATTCATTCGCGCCGGTTCTGGAGCGTAACCGGCTCGTAGCCCGAGTCGCCATCGAGCGGCGCAAGGGCGCGGTTATCGTGCTGGCAAACGGCTGTTTCGACCTTTTTCACGTCGGGCATATTCGTTATCTGGCTGGCGCAAAAGCTCTGGGCGGCTGTTTAATCGTCGGCATCAATTCCGACGAGCAGGTCAGGCGGCTGAAAGGCGAGAATCGCCCGTTTATGCCCGAAGCCGAGCGCGCCGAAATCGTCTCGGCGCTGAAATTCGTCGATTACGTGACGATTTTTCCCGAAGCGACCGTGACCGAGCTGATTCGCGCCGTGCGTCCCGATTTTCACGCGAAAGGGACGGATTACACGACCGACACCGTTCCCGAACGCGAAATCGTCCGCGAATACGGCGGGCGCGTCGCAATCGTCGGCGACCCGAAAGACCATTCGTCGACGGATTTGATTAAAATAGTGAGCAGTGAGCGGTAAGCAGTGAGCAGTCGGAAAAAGACTGCTTTACTTGACTGCTTACGGCTCACTGCTCGCTGCTTACTGTCGTTATGTGGAAATCGCGCACGAAAACCGATTTGATTATTGAAGTCTGGGAAGCCCTCGATTGCGAATCGGTCGGCGCGCGGGAATTGATTGCGATTGAAGCGGCGGTGCGCGAGCGTTTCGGGCAGAACGCGGTCGACAGCCCGATGAAAATGGCGCGCCTGCTGGCGGACGAAGGCGCGGAATTGCGCCACGCCGAGATTATGCAGCTCGACGTCGAGCGGCGTCTGGAATCGCCGTATGACGCGATGTTTCGCAATATTCTGAAATTTTCCGATTTCAGACAAACGCTCGCCTCGATTCGCAATCTCGAAAACCTGCGCCGCAAATTTCAGGCGGAAAACGACCGCGAAGGCTTGCGGATGGTGCGCGAGACCGCCCGTCGCGGACAAAGCCGCGCGCAGATGATTGCCGGAAACGAAAAAGTTGACGAGCATAAGCGCGCCGAAAAAGCCGAAATCGCGGAATGGTTTACAATCTGGCTGCAAAGCCCGGAAATTTTTGAAAACTGGGTCGGGCTGCGGCAAAATTCAAAAGATTTTAAGGAAAGATTCCAATCGGGTGCCGAGAAAGATGAATAAGGGTTTAGATATTTAGGAAACAAATGCCGGCGTCAAACACTTAATTACCTGAACACCTGAACGCTTATTCACCTGACCGCCTGTTTCACTATGCGCCGTTTCTACGCTCCGCCGGAAAATTTCCAGGGCGACGACAAAATCACGCTCGACTCTGAGCAGACCAGGCATCTGCGCGACGTTCTGCGCCTGCGTGAAGAGGAAAACGTTTTCATTTTCGACGGCGAGGGAAAAGAGTTTTCCGCCGTCGTCGAGAAAATCGGAAAGCGCGAGACGGTTCTTAAAATTATCCGCGAAGTAAATCCGCGCGCGCCCGAATCTTTTCTTGATTTAACGCTGGCGGTCGCGCTTTTAAAAGGCGAAAAGTTCGATTTGGTCTTGCAGAAAGCGGTCGAATTGGGCGTTACGCGGCTTGTTCCGCTTCAAACGCGGCGCGCCGACGTGAAGCTGAAAGACGATAAAGAGGCTGAAAAAAAGCTCGAACGCTGGCGCAAAATCGTTTTTGAAGCCGCGAAACAATGCGGGCGCGCGAGACTGATGCGGGTTGAAAATCCGCAGACGTTTGAGAAATTTATCGAAAAATCGGCGGCGGAAAATTCAGAGGACGAAAATCTCGTTTTATTTTCCGAGCGCGAGGGCGAAGGTTTTTCCAACCTCGAAGCGACGAGGAAATTCGTCGCCGTCGTCGGCTCGGAAGGCGGCTGGGAAGACGCTGAAATCGAATTTGCCCGCAAAAGCGGCTTTCAAATCATTACGCTCGGCGGCAGAATTTTGCGGGCGGAAACGGCGGCGATTTCGCTGGCGGCGATTTTGCAGAACCGCTTCGGCGATTTGCGATAAGACAAATCAAATAAGAAATCAGCCGCGGAGAGCACAGAGAAAAAGAGACAGAAATTAACAGGGATAGCAGGATAAACGGGTATTAAAAAAACATTTTCTTTACCCCTATCTATCCTGCTATCCCTGTTAATTCTTTCTTTACGGCTGATTTTTACTGGTCGTCGTCCTGTTTAGACGTGGCTTTTTTCGGGCGGACATAGGCGTCGCCGCGCAGTTTCATTTCAGCCTTTTCAGCCAGCGTGGCGAGGACGGAATCGAGCAGTTCCTTGTCTTCGATTCTGAAATTTACGATTCCCTTCGCATCGACGTCCGTGTCCTGATAATGGACAATCAGGTAGCGGCGTTTTTCGCGAATCAAGCCGCCGAGCATCGCGCCCGGAAGCGGCAGCGCGCGGACGACGTTTCCGGTCGTCGTTCTGACCGACTGCGATTGCGGGTAAATTATCAGCATCGCGTCGTAGGGAATGCCGAATTTTTCCTTCTGGTCTTTGCCGAAAAAGACGATGCGCTCATTGATGTCGTCAAATTTTAAAGTTCCCTGTTCCTTCTCGCTGAAACCGAACATCCCGCCTTCGTATTTCGCGGCGAAGCTCTGCGGCGCGGGCTTTGGCGGCGCGGTCGGCGGAGCTTTGGTTTCAACCGGGCGCGGCTGCGCCGAAACGCCCGTCACGGCGGCGGTAACGCAGGCAAACACACCGATTGCCAGCAAAGTCAATATTTTCTTCATAAAACCTCTTTTCGTCGTTGTTAAGGGAGATAACAAATTTGAATCTAAATTATAGACGCATTCCGCCCATCGTGCGTTGCCACGCCAGCGATTGTTTTAAAACGCCGAGCCGCTTTTTATCGTCGTCGCTGCAATCGAGGCTCAGTTGCTCGATAATCGCTTCGAGCAGAGGCGTGGCGAAAAGTCCGGCGTGAGCCACAATCTGCGAGTAGTAATGAATCTGCAAACATTCGTTTTCGTCCGAATGAAAACGCCTGACCTGGTCCGGCTCGATTTTATAAACGTCCTGACCGGCGGGAACGACGCGGCGCGGAACGCCGTGCAGAACTCGCCCGCCGTCCGCGCGATTGATTGTGCCGAGCAGCAGAATGCCGATGAGCAAGCCCTGCTCGTTCAGATAATCGGGGCTGAAGCCGCCAAGCTCCGGCTTCGGCGAAAGGCGCGGACCGTAATTGGCGTAATCCGGGTTCAGCAGAATCGAATTGTAAATCACGCCGACGATTTCCTCGCCGCCGTTTTCCAGCGGCAGCGAGACAAACTGCGCGAAACCGTAATCTTCAGCTGACGGCGGCTCGGCAACGTCCAGCGAATCGATGACGCGCCCGACGTAATCAACGTGCGAATTCGATTTTACAATCCTGGCTATTTTCATAGGTAGCTGTTCGTTGTTGGTTGTTCGTTGTTCGTTGCTAATCGAGCAAAATTTCAGAACGTGGCTTAAGCTCAAATGGCAACGAACAACGAACGACGAACAACTGACTAATTAAAATTGCTTTCCGATTTCGGGAATAATATAGAGAAGCCACCACAGGAAAATCTGCACGACCAGAACGACGACGCTCAGGGCGACGCTGACGAGCGACAATTTTCTGCCGCCGAGGTAAGGCTTGCGATAGGAAACCAGCACGCCGAAGCTGCCGACCAGAAAGGCTGCCGGAACGAACAAAATTCCGAGATACGGCACGAACGAGTAAACGACGCACGCCCACGCGGTCTGCGAAACCGAATTTTCGTTTCTCTCGAACAAGTTTTGCATTTCCTCCGCTTTCTCCTGCTGCTGCTGCTGCTGCTGCTGCTGCTGTTTCGCCTCGTCAAGCGAAACGCTTTTCCCTTGCAGGCGGTAAGATGCGCGAAGCGCGTCGAGCGGTTGATAATCTTCAATCAAAAGCTTTCCGCAGACCAGGCAGAATCTCGCGTTCCCGCGGCGCGCTTCCGCCCCGCAGGCGGAACAAACCATCGCTGACGCGGCGAATGCGTGACGCGGCGACCGGGCGATTTTCTCTCCGTCCCTGCGTGTTTCGGCATCTCCGTGTCTGGTATTGCTCATCTTCTTCTGCCTTTGCTCGCCGCCTTGCGCGATACTCCAAAGTTTAGTTTTTCACGCATCGCGAAGTCTTGTAAAGTCCGCAGGAAAATTTCTCTGTCCCGGACGGTGATAACCGCCGTCTGGTCGGCGGTTTCCAGCGCATACGGGTAACCCAAGCCGATAACGCACTCCGCTCTCACAGTGTCCACGACTTCGTCTAAAAGACCTTTTTCGTAAACCCACGACGGAATATCGAGCCGCGCCGGCGCGCCGTCCGCCGTCGTTTGCAGATACGTGAAGCCGACGATGGATTTTCCGGTCTCCGGGTTGGTAAACGCGCCCAGCCCGCGCCGCTTCGAGTAGCAGAAAATCGTGCGGTCGCCCCAGCTTTTCAGCGATTGCGGAATCTCCGACGTCGAAGCGTGCAGCACGGAAACGTCGTCCAGCGTTTGATGATTCGCCTGCCCCGTCGTCGAATCAAACGCATTGAGGAGACTCAGTAAATCGCGCGCGTAGCTGCGGTCGACGTAGCCGACCAGCGGCACTTCCGCCAATTCGGAAACGCGCACCAGCTCGACGAGCTTGTCGATAAAGCCTTCCTGCAAATCGGTTTTCGGCAGCGAAATCGAAAGCAGCAGCGTGCCGTCGTAGAAAGCCAGCGGCATCCGCTCGCCGCGCGCCTGCCAGCCCTGTTTCTTTTTCAAAAATTCCTTGATTTTTTCAACTTCGGCTTCAAACCGCCGCTGCCCGACCTTGGTTTCGGGAATCACCGGCTCGTCCTGCGACAAAAGCTCGTTCGGCGGCAGCACGAAAAAATGCGCCTGTTTCTCGTAGCCGGTGCCTTCGTTGTGCGGATTTTCAAACCAGCCGATTTGAATCGCCGCCACGGGCAGCGAAACTTCCCTTTCGGCGAAAAGCTGGCTGCCGTCCGCCGCAAACGTCGTGCGGTTTTGCAAAATCCCGAACGCCCAGCGGCGCGCTTCCTCGTGGTTATTCCACGACTGGTTAAACGAAAGCGAGAATTGGCAAGCCGTCTCGAATTCTTCGGACGGAATCGCGCCGCAGTTTTCCGCGCGTTCCAGCAGCTCGGCGACTTCCGCGTAGGATTTCCGGCAAAGATTCGAGAGCTTTTCCAGATACTCGCTCAAATCTCTCGTCTGTTCGAGCGCGAAACGCTTAAACTCGTCGGTTTGTTTTTTCAGCTCGTCAGCCAGCAGTTCACGATAAAGCATAGAAGATTATTATCCGAGAAGAAGAAGAAAAACCTTTCGGAATTCGACCAAAGTATATCACAGGAAAAACAAAGGCTGAGAAAACTCTCAGCCCGATTGCCCGTTTCGCCCGTTCGCTCGTTTGCGGCTGATTTCCGGCTCGCTTAGTTTCCGGTTAAATCTTTCTTTAGCCTGATGTGCGGAGTTTTTATTTCACGCGGCTCGTCCGGCGTTTCAGAAAATCCATCAGGACGAACTGCGTCAGGTTGTTCGGGTTGGCGAAATAGGCTTTGCCGCGCGTCATCGCCGTCATCTGCTTGACGAACTCGACCAGATACCAGTCGCTCGCCAGCATAAAGGTATTTATCATAATTCCGGATTTGCGGCAGGCTTGCACTTCCTTGAAGGTTTCCGCCATCACGAACGGGTCGTTGCCCATCGAGTTTTTATACAAAAGGCGTTTCTCGCCCTTGACGGCTTGCGAATATCTCCGGTGCGAGAAAAACGCGGCGTTCGATGGCTCGACGAAAGCGGCGGTCGGCTTGCCGTCCGTGACCATCACGATTTGCTTCATTTCCTTGCGCTGCGCGGTCAGGATGCGGCGCGCCAGCTTCAAGCCTTCCGCCGTGTTCGTGTGATAAGGTCCCACCTGCGTGGTCGCCAGCTTCGCCAGCGGCAATTCTTCGGCGGCGTCGTGGAAAAGGACGATTTTCAAAGAATCGCCCGGATACTGCGTCCTGATAAGATGCGCCAGCGCGAGCGCGACTTTTTTCGCGGGCGTAAAGCGGTCTTCGCCGTAGAGAATCATCGAGTGCGAGCAGTCGAGCATCACGACCGTGGCGCACGACGAATGATAATCCTGCTGGTGAACGTATAAATCCTTGTATTCGAGATTGAGCGGAACCTGTAAGCCTTCGCGGGCGATTGCCGAAAGCAAAGTGGCGTTGACGTCCAGATTTATCGTGTCGCCGAACTCGTAGGCTTTCGCCGCCTGGCTGGATTCGACGCCCGTGTCGAGATGCTGCGTGTCGTGCCTGCCGATGCTGGATTTGCCCATCGACCCGAGCAGTTTCTGCAAAGTCTTGTAGCCGAGAAAATCCAAGCCTTTTTCGGTCACTTCAAAACGAACGTTGCGCGGCAGCGGCTGACCGAGCTCGCCCTGACCGCTTTCGCCGTTTGGCTGCTGCTGGCGCGCCTGCTGCTGCTCGATTTCCTTCAGGTTCAGATAACCTTCGTCGACCAGTCTTTCGATAAGCTGGTTTATCAATTCTTCGAGCAGCGAGCCTTTAAATTTGCCGTCGTTTTCGGCGAGCATCTGCTTGACGTCCTGCGGCGTTAAAATTTCCTGTTCCAGCAGAGCCTTTAAAATCGCCTGCCGCAGTGCGTCGAGCGAATCGTCCATCTGATTGCGCTGGCGCGTCCACCAGTAATCGTCGTTGTAGCCCGAATCCAGCAATGCGTCCGACAGCGACTGCATCAAGTCGCCTAGACTGACGCCGAACACGTCGAAACCCTTAAATTTTGAATAGCGGATAAACTTCATCGCGATAAATTTCCCTCGAACCCGTAAAAATTGTTTGCCATCTAACGCCCGAATGTTTATATTTGGGTTATAGGTATTTTGAAAAAGGCTCTAGCCTGAAAAAAAATTCTGCTCTCCCAAAAACTTAACACATTCACTCTCCCGAATGAAATAAATTTTAGATTAAGGAGAAAAGTCTATGAAAAAGTTTGCAGCAGGATTATTAGTCCTATTTGTATTGATGATTGGTCTGCCCCTGCAGGCAGAAGCGCATTACGGATGCCCGCGTCACCGCCGGGCGAGCCGTTCGTATGTCAGCCGGAATTATTACCGGCAGACTCCGCGTTATCGCAGTTATCGCACCTATCGCACCAACTCGTATCGCAATTACCGCACCGCCGGTTATTCGTATCAAAGACCGAGCTTTTATCGTCGTCACCGCAATCTGATTAATCTGGGCATTGCGACGGGCGGCGGCGCGATTATCGGCGGCATCGCGGGCGGCAGACGCGGCGCGGGCATCGGCGCTTTGACCGGCTTGGGCGCGGGCGCGCTTTACACCTACGTTTTGAACAAGAAAAAACGTCGTTACTAATTCGACGCTCGTCCTAAATTCTTCTGTCTTCGGAAAGCCGTAACAATTAAAAAATTGCGGCTTTCTTCTTTTTCGTCTGAAAATTCCTTTAATTAATAAATACACCCCAAAACGTCAAACGTAAACGAAATAGTGTCGGCAAACGTCGGCTCGAAAACCGCCGAAATCGGCTAAACCATTGAATAATAAACCATTTCCCTTTGTGGCACGACGATTGTATATAGATAGGGCAGCAATTGGGAAGGCGGAAGTTAAAGCCTTCAAAATTTTATAAGGGGAAGATAAAGCAATGAACAAATTTTTGATGACATTCGTGATGATGGCAATGATGGCGATTATGATTCCGCTCCTGTCGACGGACGCAAACGCCCAGACGCGCAGATATTACAGAAATCGCACGACGGTTACGCAAACCTACAATCGACCGAGCTTTTATCGTCGCCACCGCAACGTGATTAACATGGGAATCGGAACGGCTGCGGGCGCGATTATCGGCGGCATTCTCGGCGGCAAAAAAGGCGCTTTAATCGGCGCGGGCACGGGCTTGGGCGGTTCGGCTCTTTACACC
>JALZHR010000132.1 GCA_030860665.1 Acidobacteriota bacterium | reverse complement strand
ACCCGGAATATAAAGTGACGAGACTCAACGCCGACGGCAGCGTCGACCGGATTTTCGATTCCGTCGTTTTGGCGCGCGGCGACGCGAAACTTCTTTTGCAGCCGGACGGCAGGATTCTGATTTGTCATTCCAATATTATCGCTGCCGGGCAAAATCGCGGCGGTCTGGTTCGCTTAAACGCCGACGGAACGCTCGATACGTCTTTCAGTCCTCAGGGGATTCTGGTTGCCAGCGCCGGCGTCCTCCAGCCCGACGGCAAAATCATCGCCGGCACGCTGGTTTACAGCCCGACCTTAGGCTCAAATATCGCAGTGACGGTTCGTTTTCTTCCCGACGGAAACAAAGACCAGTCCTTTACGCCGTATGGCGCGAGCTTGCCGTCAACGATTGCGCTTCAGCCGGATGGTAAGATTATTCTCGGCTACGGGCTGTATTTGTCCGCCGCAATGAAAAGACTCAACGCCGACGGAACGCCGGATACGACCTTCAACACGCAGTTTGGCGCTAATGCGATAGTGATTCAGGCGGACGGCAAAATTATCGTCGGCAACAGCAGCGGCATCCTGCGCCTGAACGGTGACGGCTCGCTCGATTCGGATTTTCCGGCTCAGGCGACTTACGCCGGATACAGGGTTCACGAAATGCTCCGCCAGCCGGACGATAAAATCCTCATCGGCGGCAACGGCTGGTATTATTTATCGCTCTCGACATTGAAAAAACGCCTGACCAGAATCAACCCGGACGGAACACAGGACACGACTTTCGACGCGATGACGGGCGACAGTTTCGGTTATGATTCGCTTAATCCGCTCGCGCTCAGACCGGACGGCAGGATTCTGGTGACTGGAAATCTGATACAGGGCAGCGTCCGCCGCGACGGCTTGTTCAGCCTGCACCCGAACGGAACAATCGACCAGACTTTTACCGCCGACCTCGGCTACGTCCCCGGAAGCGTGTCGCTCGTAACGCGCCAGCCGGACGGAAAAATTTTAATCGCCGGGTTTTTCGCGCGCGTCAACAATTTTCCGACTTTCGGGTTTGCCCGTCTTAATCAGGACGGAACGACCGACACGAGCTTCAGCTTTTCCGAGCAGATTGCCAATACGACGCAAGGCGTTAATTTCGTGCCGGTCGCGGTCGCTTTTCAAACGGACGGCAAAATTTTAATCGGCGGAAATTTTCGTTTCAACGGGCAGGAAAATTACGGCGTCTTTCGCCTGAATCAAAACGGCAGCATCGATTCGTCGTTCACGCCGCAGAGGTTTACCTTTCCTCCAAGCTACATTTATGCCAGCGTCAACGCCTTAGCCCTTCAGGCGGACGGAAAAATACTGGTCGGCGGCGGTTTTCAAAACTACGGAAACTCAGGACGCAACCATCTGGTGCGGCTGAACACGGACGGCTCGGTCGATACCGCATACACGGCAACATCGACAGGCATTTCCAAAATGCTCATCCAGCCAGGCGGGAAAATCGTCGTCTCCGGCACGATAACGGAAAACGGCGTGACCAAAACCAATCCGCGCCTGAACACGGACGGCACTATCGACCCGACTTTTAATATGCCGACCGACGTCGGCTCGTTATACGCCGTCGCGCCGGACGGAAGATTAGCCACGAGCGGCTGGTTTCCGTATTCCAAATATTCAGTCAATCACGTCTTTCGTCTCAATCCGGACGGCAGCCGCGACACGTCTTTCTCAACCCCGCGTTCTTTCGACGGCGTCTCCGATATTGCTTTTCAGAACGACGGGCAGATTCTCGTCAGCAGAAATTATTATATAGTCCGCTATGACGGCACGGAAAACGTGCGGGAAATTTTCCGGCAGAGCAGCAATATCGGCGGAATGAACCTCAGAACGATGCTCGTCACGCCGGATAACAAGCTGGTTGTCGGCGGAATATTCGCCAATCTGGCTGGCGCGCGAAGAACCGGCATCGCGCGTTTTTTGCTCAAGAGCAGCGATTTCGATTTCGACGGCGACAGTCTGGCGGATTTCTGCGTGTTTCGTCCCTCGGAGCGAAACTGGTATATTCTGCGCAGCACTGACGGTGCGTCCACAGCCGCGAATTTCGGCTTGCAGAACGATACAATCGCGCCCGCCGATTTCGACGGCGACGGCAGAACCGACATCGCCGTTTTTCGCCCGTCCGACGGCGGCTGGTATCGTTTGAACAGCTCGAATAATACTTTCTCGGCGGCGCAGTTCGGCACCGGCGGCGATTTGCCCGTGCCCGGAGATTTTGACGGCGACGGGCGAGCCGATATCGCGGTTTATCGACCATCCGCCGGAAGCTGGTATCGCGTCAACAGCGGCAGCAATCAATTCGTCGCCGTTCAATTCGGCATCGCCGAAGACAAGCCGCTGGTCGCGGATTTCGACGCTGACGGCAAAACGGATTTGGCGGTTTATCGCCCGTCAAACGGTTATTGGTATCGCATCAACAGCTCGACCAACCAGTTTGTCGCCAACCAATTCGGAATCGCGGAAGACAAACCCGTTCCGGCTGATTACGACGGCGACGGCAAAGCCGATTTGGCGGTCTTTCGCCCGTCAAACAATTACTGGTATCGAATCAACAGCAGCAACACTTTCGTTTTCGTCGCCGTGCCTTTCGGGCTGGCGACGGATAAGCCCGCTCCGGCGGATTACGACGGCGACGGCAAGGCTGACATAGGAGTTTTCCGACCGTCGGACGGCTACTGGTATCTGCTGCGCTCGACGCTGGACTTTCACGAAGAACATTACGGAGCAAACGGCGACCTCGCCGCTCCAAACGCATTTATCAGGTAGAAAAGCGGGTTCGATTTTGGAAAAAGGCTTTGCCGTAAAGGCGAAGCCTTTTCCGTTTATTCAAATATTCCAGCTATTCATTGCCTTATCCGAACCGTAGGTTTAAAATTGAACTGTTCCAAGGAACTAATTTTTAAGAGCTTAGGGAGGATTGATTTAATGGCAAATAATGAAGATAAATGCGCGCACGAAATGTGCAACTGCCCGCGGGCGAGCGATTCGGATTATTGCAGCCAGCAGTGCGAAGACGCTGCCGATACCGACATCACCGGAATTATGTGCGAGTGCGGGCACTCGGGGTGCGCGTTAAGCTAATCATTAAAGCGGAGCGAAGCGTCCGCTTTGAGTGAAAAGTGAAAAACGAAAAGTGAATAGCGATTTCACTTTTCGTTTTTCACTTTTCGTTTTCGTTAACCTTAAATCGCCGTTTTTCGATGCGCGAAAAGTCTCAACAGCCCGTTGATTAAAACGTGAGCCAGGGCGTAGACGAACAGAGCGACGATAATCGGAAGCGCCAGCGTGAAGCCGTCTTCCGTCCGGATGCTCGGTACGATTCCCTTAAAAGGCGCGTAGAACGGGTCGGTCAGAGATTTAATAAACTGCACGAACCCTGCGCTCTCGCGCGCCGCAAACAGCGCCAGCAGAAGACGAATCGCAAGGAGCGAATAAATCACGTAGAAAATATAATCGACGACCTGCGAAACGCGCGCCATCGTCCGCCCGCGCTCGACTTCCCTGTCGGTTTCCACAACTTCGTCAATCGCTTTCTGCCGGAAATCGCCCGCCAGATTATTTACCCGCGCCGATTCGCCTCGCGTCGGCACATCGGCGCGGGCGGCGATTTCGGATTCGACATCCGTTTTGACGCTCGATTTCAGCGCCTCGTAATTGGCGGCGCGCTGCGCTTCTTCCATTGCCAGTTTATCGTCAACCATTTAAGACGTTCCTCCTTCGGCTCTCGTTTTCGCTTCCTCGCGTCCCTGCGGCGTGTCCACCGAAGCCGAGCCTCCGACGATGTCCCGGTCGTCCGGGTCGCCCTCCGTTTCGTCGCCGCGCGCTACCTGACGGCGAATCTCGTCGCTCATCGTGTAGCTTCCCTCTTCGATAATCTCTTCGGCGCTCCACTCGTCGCGCTTCGTCTGCGGCGTGTCGCTTTCCTGCTGCATAAAATTCCTCCTCTCTGCTGAATAAAGAAAATCTGCCCCTTGTCCGTTCCGTTTTTTTAATAAATAAGTATTTTCTACAAATACCTGTATTTTGATATACAAAGTCCGTGCCAGATTTATAAAAAGGCTAAATAAAGATATATAACGACTTTGCCTGAAACAACCGCCGTCCGGGCTGAGCTTGATGAATTAAAATAATACGCGAACGCGGCTGCGAGCCGATTTTCTGCAGGTAAAATGAAAAGGGCGGAATTTCGTCCGCCCTTTCGTTAATTGGAGAGTTCTTACCGTTGCCGCCCTTTAGTAGCTTCCTCTCAGGTTAGCCGGAGCGGAAGAAGTCAGACTGAATTCCGTTCCGGTGTCGAGACGAAGGTCGTCGCGACCTTGCAGGATAACCGAACCAGCGCCAGCGCCAGCGCCGACTCCGGCACCGATAGCCGCGCCCTGTCCGCCGCCCGCAATCGCGCCGATTAAAGCGCCGAGCGCCGCGCCGATACCCGCGCGCGTGACGGTTTTGGTCGTCTGGTTATTATCGCGAACCGCGCCCTCGTTATTGATGCTGACCGTATCGCCGTTGGCGTTGCGAACGCCGTCGATTAAGCCGGTAAAGCGATAAGTCTGCCCGTTGCGCAGGCGAATGGTTTCAAAGTTCAAGCCCATTTCGGCTCTGCCCGAAACGCGACCCGAACGTTCGGCATTCATTACCGTGCCTTCGATAATCGCGCCGCGATACTGCGCCGGAGCGGTGACTTCCATCGTAAACCGGTCGCCGTTCTGCGTCGTTCTGGTCGAAAGCGGGGTATTTAAAACCGCGACCAGACGCGTTCCGTTCGGAACGGCAAAGTCGTAGTTGTTGTAGTTGGTGTTGTTATTGTTGTTGTTGTAGCCGCCGGTGTTTCCGGTGTTGTATGAACCACCCATATCAGTCCATCTGGCGACCGGGTCGATTTTGTCATAAACGCTGGAAACAACTACGGTTTCACCGCGATTTTCGAGATACAGCCGACGCGTGACGCGAAGCTGGTTGTTGCCGACCGGGACGAAAGTGATGTGGAAATCGTTCATCCGGTCGCCCTCGTAGCTGATGCTCAAGGTGTCTCTGTCCTGCGCGGCGCGGATGTTGACGGTGCGACCGTTCCCCGAAACTTCGCTGCGCGAGACGTTGTCGGCGTCAATGCTAATCTGCGGCGAGAGCGACGAAGCAATCGTCACACGCGTATTCATTTTTTCAATCGCCAGCATATCCGGCGGGGTCAGGCGGCGCTCCAGACGCTCGCGCATACGCGTGCGCTGGTCGGCGTTGATATTGCCCGTGCCGAAGCTGCGGTCGAGAACGGCGTTAACGTCGTCGCTCTGGCTGACGTTCAGGCGATAAGTTCCCGTCAATCTGGCGTCGAAACGTCCGCCTCTGCCGATACCGTTCTGTCCGTATCCGCCGCGGTTATTGTTGTTGTATCTGTCGTTATTTCTGTCGTTGTTCCGATAGGTGTTGTAAGTTGCCGTCCAGTCCCAGCGAACGCCGTAATAAGTCGCCAAAGTGTCCAAATCCGTGCGCACCAGATTCCATTGACGCTGTGCTGCAGCCGATAAACGACTGTCACGCACGAAATTTTCAATCACGCTCGCGCGGTTCAGAACTTCCTGCACGTCGGCGGTCGTCGAGGTGCGGCTCTCGAAACGGCGGCGCAGGCTGTCGGTCGCGTTTTCAAAATCGGTGACGAAAGAAGCCAGATTATCTTCGGTTCTGGTTCCGTTAATCGCGCTGCGGTCGAGATTGCGGTCGACCTGACGGCGAAATGTGTCGGTGCCGGTTTCGATGCGGTTGATCAAAACCTGAACCTGACGGTCGCTCACGCGATAAGCGCGCGTCTGCGCCTCGGCGGTGTAAGCCGTCGAAAATGTAATTGCCAAAAAGACAAAAGTAAAAACTCTAAGGAAAACCCTACTCATGCTAACCTCCTTGTATTAAAAAACCTTGCTTGGAAGAGTACAAGACATACCGGTCTTAATGACAATTAAGCTGGCAAGAAGCGTGCCAGTGATTTCAAACTAAAGTAAATCCCTTTTTCGCTTGAGTTTAGAAGGCTTCTAATTATTTATTGAGTTTATTTTTCGCCCCATTTTGTATGGAATACCTACAAGATGAGACGGGTTTCAGGAGTGTTTTAGTCCATCGAATCCGAAACGGGCGGCTGATTATCGTCACCTGAAACGGGAATTTTGATGGTGAAGACCGAGCCTTTTCCCTCGCCCGCGCTTTCGGCTTTAATCGTGCCGCCGTGCAGCTCGATGATGTGACGCGAAATCGCCAGCCCGAGACCCAAGCCGCCGAATTGCCGCGTGCTGGACGAATCAGCCTGGCGAAATCCTTCAAAGATATGCGGCAGAAATTTCGGGTTGATGCCGCGCCCGCTGTCCCGGATTTTCATCTCGATTGCGTCGTCCCGTTTTTCTATCCCGGTATAAATAGTTCCGTTTTTGGCAGTGAATTTAACGGCGTTTCGCAGAACGTTTTCAAACGCCTTCTTCAGACGCTCGGAATCGCCGAAGACTTTCTGCCCGTTGAGCCGGTTCTCCTTTTCAATGATGATTTCCTTTTCAACGGCTTGCGCCGCGATTCCGGCGACCGCTTCTTCAAAGACACCGGAAATTTCGATTAATTTCGAGTTTAAATCGCTCTTTCCGGTGATAATCTGCGAAAAATCCAGCAGCTCTTCGACCAGCTTCGTCTGTATCCGCAGATTTTTCTCGATTTTTTCCAGCGCCTGTTGTTTCATTTCCGGCGCTAAATTATTCGACTGCAGAATCCGCGTCCAGCCCGCAATCGTGTTCAGCGGCGTTCGCAATTCGTGCGAGACGACCGAGATAAATTCGTCTTTGGCGCGGCTGGCGTCTTCGGCAGAGCGGCGCGCTTTCTGCTCCTTTTCAAACAATAAGGCTTTTTCCTTTTCCGATTCCTTCAGCTCGTAAGTGAATTTTTCAGAGCGGCGGCGCGCGAACGATTCGAGATAAGTCATACCGAAAAGCAGCAGGCTGAAAACCAGACCGCCTCCGAAGATTAAAGGCGTCCAGCCGGAATTGGCTTTCTCGACGTATGCCGGGAGCGCTTTATATTCGACAATCCATTTTCGACCGGCGACGTCCGTTTCCCTTCGATTCGTGAAGCCGCTGCCCGTGTCGGCAACGTTACTATGCGTCTGCGCCAGAATATTTTCCGGCGTCGCTTCGCTCTCGTAAATCGTGATTGATATATCTTCGGCGTCGGACGCGTTTCTGACTTCCGACAGAAAATCACCGGCGCGAAACGCCCCGTAGATATACCCGGCGAGAAACCGCTTGCGCTCCTCGGCGTCCTGTGGGCTGCGCTCGCCTTTATAGACGGGCAGATAAATTAAAAAACCCGGCTGCCTGTCGTCATCGGATTCCTGCACCAGAAAAACTTTTCCGGTAGCTACGACCTCGCCCGTCGCAGCGGCTTTTTCCATTGCCATTCGCCGCATCGTCTCGCTGGACATATCGAAACCGATGGCGCGGCGGTTTCGCTCGTCGAGCGGTTCGAGATATTGAATGGCGATGTAATCGTATTTTGCCGTTTGCGGGAAAATCCTGAAATTCGTAAAGCCTTCGCTCTCCATTTTCTGCGCCAGCGCCTCGGCTTCATACGACAAAACACGCCTGGCGTAACCGATTCCGAACACACCCGGATAATTTCTTCTCAAATCGAGGCTGCCGACATAGCTGCGAAACGAATCGCGGTCGATTTCTTCGACCGTTTCGATAAAACCGCGACCGCTTTTCAGCATCGCGATATAGGTTCTGATTTTGCTGTTGATGCCGTACTCGAGGCGGGTTACGTCGTTTTCAAAGCCGGCAATATCCTTGCTCGCCGAATTGTTATAAAACAGGTAAGTCGCCGCAAACGTCAGCAGCAGCGAGACCGCCAAAACCAGAAATGGCAGTTTGGGCATCTTCGGCTGTTTACCGGCTGAATTGTTCCCCTTTAATCTCCGCACCGACTTCAAAGCCCCTGCGCTATAAAAACATCATTGTTCCCGCCGCTGAGGAAAATGACGCAAGGCATTACACGCGAAATTTTAGTTTTACGCAACACGTATGCCATTTTCGACCGCTTCCGGCGCGTCGCGATGCCGTTAACACGGCGTTTATAAATGCTCCGCAAATTAAAGCCATTTTTTTATTTAATCCTGTATCGAAAACTTACATCAACGTTCTAAATTATTTCAACAATCTTCGGAAAAGCTTCGACCGGGAATCGAAAATTCAAACTAAATTCTTATGTGACAAACATTTAAATAAATTGGCACACCTTTTGCCGAATAAGAGGCGCGAGGTTTTAAAATTATTATTCGAGGTGAATTATTTATGGCAGATGAAGGAAACGGAGCCGGTTCAAACGTTATCTGGGCGATTACGACTATTATAATCGTCGCAATTATTGCCGGAGCATTATATTACAGCGGCTTTCTGGGCGGCACGAAAAAGGAACAAATCGACATCAACGTCAATCCGCCGAGCTCAGGCAGCACAAGGTAGAAGTTTTTTTCAGAGTTTTTTAAGTTTCAGCGGGTTCTGTTCCTCGCGCTGGTTTCCCGAAACCGGCAAACAGTTCCCGCTGAATATTATTTTGTCCGCTAGATTTTTTCTTCCAGGCTGTGCCGTTTTATCATCCCGTAAAGGCGCGGTCGATATAAGCCTAAAAGATTAGCCGCCGCCTGTTTGTTGCCGTTGGTGCGCTTGAGCGCGGCGAGCACGACGCCGTATTCGATTGAATCGAAAACGTCTTTCTGGTCCTGACCGTCCACCGGCTCCGGCAATTTATTAACGATAAATTTCCCGATTTCTTCAAACAGGTCTTCGTCCGAGAAACTAAACAGGTTATTCGCCGCCGCGGAAGAATTGAAACTATCCGAAGAAGCGTTTTCCGGCACGGCGGGCGCTGTCATCGACGACATCGGCTGCGAGCCGCCGGAAAAAGCCGTGGGCGAAAACTGACGAGCGGCGACGTTTCCGGGCGCGGTCATCACCGCCGACGGGTTCATCTCGGCGGAAGTCGGAATGCTCAGTTCCTGCACCGTGTTGCCCTTGCTGAGCAGAACCGCGCGCTCGATGACGTGCTGCAATTCGCGCACGTTTCCGCGCCAGTTATACGAGAGCATCTGTCCGAAAGCCTTTTGCGAAAAGCCCATCACGCTGCGGTTATATTTTTCCGCATACATCTGCAAAAAGTGTTCAGCCAGCATCGGAACGTCTTCCATTCGCTCGCGCAGCGGCGGAATTTTTATCTCGATGGTGTTGATGCGGTAATAAAGGTCTTCGCGCAGAGAGCCGTCGCGAATCGCTTCGAACGGGTTGCGGTTCGTCGCGGAAATCAAACGAAAATCCACTTCCTGCGGCTTGTCGCTGCCGACGCGGTAATAAACTTTATCCTGTAGAACGCGCAGCAGCTTCGGCTGCAAATCAATCGGCATCTCGCCGATTTCGTCGAGCAAAAGGCTGCCGCCGTTCGCCCTGCCGATATAGCCGATTTTGTCCTGCGTCGCGCCGGTGAACGCGCCTTTCGTATGCCCGAAAAGCTCGGATTCAATCAATTCTTTCGGCAGCGCCGAGCAGTTGACCTTGATAAAAGATTTTTTGGCGCGCGTGCTTTTGTAGTGAATGGCGTTGGCGATGATTTCCTTTCCGGTTCCCGATTCGCCCAGAATTAAAATGTTGGCGTCCGATTCGGCGACGCCGTCAATCATCTCGTAGATGTCCTGCATCGCCTTGCTCGCGCCGATAATTCCCTCGTAGGAATGACGATTGGAGAGCTTTCCGCGCAATTCGCGGATTTCCTGCGCCGAGCGTTTGCGGTCTATCGCCTTCTCGATAAGGACTATCAGCTCGTCAAACTCAATCGGCTTTTCGACGTAATAGAAAGCGCCCGCCTTGGTCGCCTCAATCGCCTTTTCGGTCGAGCCGAAGCCCGTAACCATTATAATTTCCGTTTCGGGCAGAACTTCCTTCGCCCGCTTCACCATCTCGATGCCGCTGATGTCCGGCAGGTTCAAATCGGTGAGAATAATGTCGAATTCAATCTCCTTGATTAAATTCAAACCCGTCTGCGCGTTTTCCGCGGTCGATACCTCAAAGCCTTCAGCCTCGAGCTGAAAGCGCATTAACTCCAAAGTCGATACATCGTCATCAATTACCAGAGCCTTGTTTGCCATAGAAGAAAAGCCTCATCAAAATAAAACCTTGCTGTAATAAAATAATACGAAAAAAAGCACAGGGAAGGAAAATCAAAACGCCGAAAACGAGCAAAATGTTTGTTGCCCGGCATCCGCGTTCTGATTTGTGTTTAATTCGGCTTTATTTTTTGATTCATCAAATTTGTTTTCCAAAAACGAATCGTCCTATAACACAGTATACTACTTTAATTTTTTTTCTTTCACTTTCCCGACACTGCATTAATACTTGATTTCTGAGAAAAACAGTAAGTTTGATACCGGTTGCTGAGCAATGAGTATGCCAGAGGGCACGAGCGAGCATCTATCGAACTCCCGCGCGGATTGAGCTTAATTGATACTAAAATAATGTATTTGATTGATTCAGCGCGATGTATCGGTTTAATACAAAAACGGGCGTTCGCTTTCGATTTTATTATTAAAAATCCGGTCTTTGCTTGCTTTCGTTTCTGGCACTCGGATTGCTTCCGTCAGGCAGAGTCTTTATACAGAAAAAATAAGAACAATCCAGGGAAAAAATAATGAAAAAAGCTCCGGTTCGGGTCGTCAAAAAAAATACTCTAAGTGCGAATGAAGCCGCCGTTTCGGCAGCAGGCAATCATAATGCTTTTTCAAAATCCGTCGCCCATAAAATTTCCAATAACGTTTTGAACTGGGTAGACGAACTGCGCGAAAAAAAGACCGTCGAAACGCTTCAGAGTTTTAACCTTCTCGCCAAAGTCACGCGTTGACGCTCATCAGCCGGCGTCTTTAAAGCTTCTCCCGCATGACTGAGGAGCTGACGAGGCTGGGTTTTCCGGATAAGGCTGCGGCGGCTACAGCCGTTGAGAGTTATTTTTATATAAAACTTGTATTGAGACGCTATTATTTCTGCTGCTTTTCAACTGAAAAGCAGCTTGCGACAAATGATTTGACGATTCGGGATTTTGCGCCGTTTCGTCGATACTTTCGGGACGAACGCCGGTCGCCGTTCCGGCGGGAAACGTTATAAACGCTTGATTTCAGGCTTTATGTTGATTAAAGGAAAGTTCGATATACGGATGAAACCGGAAACAAGAGCTGTTTTTCATTATTGATTGTTATTTTGATTTGTTCCCGGCGATTCCGCCGAGCTGTTGCGACCGCCCCGCTTAATTTTTTGGAGCGCCGCGTCATTTGTTTAGGGTTCGATTTATTTCTTTTTTTTAACTCCAGTGCTTGTATATGTCTGGTTTTGCTTCTAAGAAAAATTTTTCGCCGTTTAATTTTGCTGGTTTTAAAAATAACTCCCCGGAAAGGACGAATAAAAGATTGGATTCTCAATCTTCGACTACTACAACCAGTGCCGCCGCCGCCGCTTCTAGGGCTGCCGCCGCATACGAAAACGTTTTCGCTTTTTACGGCTTGCTGAGCCGTGACGGCTTTTTGCTTGAGCTCAAAGGAAAAATCTTTGCGGAAAACGCCAGCCTGATTGAGCCGGAGCTGCTCGTCGGGCATAAGTTTTCCGAAACCGTTTTCTGGCAATCCGAATCATATGTCGCCGAAAGGCTGCAAGTTGCCGTCGAGGAAGCGGCGAAAGGCAGAACGACCGTCTCCGAGCTTGAATTCAGAATCACGGCTCAGCAGATTCTGGTGGTCGATTTGCATCTGGTTCCGCAGCTAAACGAATCCGGCGAAATCAGGCAAATCTATTTCTGCGCCTACGACATTACGCCCCGCATCCGCGAAATCGACTTTTACAAAGAGCGCAGCGAGCATTTTCTTTACGCCGCCGAAAACTCGGACATCGGCTTGTGGTTCTGGGAGTTCGCCAAAGGCGAAATTTTTTCGACGCCGAAATGCAACGAGTTTTTCGGGCTGGCGGCGAACGAGATTATCACGCCGAATTATTTTATCGACGCCGTTCACCCGGAAGACCGCGAACGCGTCGCCCGCGAGCTTCAGCAGTCGCAGAACAGCGATAAAATCTTCGATTCCGAATACCGGATAATCTGCCCGGACGGCAACATCCAGTGGGTTTCGGCGCGCGGAAAAACTTACTTCGACCCGGAAAATTTTCCGCAGAGTATGATGGGCATCGTCCGCCGGATAACCGACCGCAAGCTGGAAAGCGAGGAACTGAAAAAAATCTACGACCTCGAACGCAAGGCGCGCGACGAAGCCGAAGAAGCCAACCGCGCCAAGGATTATTTTCTGGCGATTGTCTCGCACGAGCTGCGCTCGCCGCTCAACTCGATTCTCGGCTGGGCGAAAATCCTGCTGACCAAACAGGTCGACGAGGCGACGCGCAAAAACGCGCTGGAAACCATCGAGCGGAGCGCGAAATCGCAGGCGAAATTAATCGAGGATTTGGTCGATATGGGACGCGTCGCTTCCGGCAAGCTCCGGCTCGAGCTGCGCCCGGTCAATTTGTTCGATATCGTCAACAACATCTACAACCAGCAGAAGCCGCTCGCCGAATCGAAAAAGGTACAGCTCGAATTCGTCCACAATTCGACGCGCGCCGAGGTTTTCGGCGACGTCATCCGCCTCCAGCAGGTTTTCACCAATCTTCTGAACAATGCGCTGAAATTCACGCCCGAAGGCGGAAGCATCAGAATCAATATGGAAGTGACTTCAAACAAGGTCGAAGTCAACATCATCGACAGCGGTCAGGGCATCGCGCCCGAATTTCTGCCGAATATTTTCCGGCAGTTTGCGCAGGGCGACCAGAAAACGTCGGGCGATAAAAGCGGTCTCGGCTTGGGGCTTTCAATCGTCAAGACGCTGGTCGAAAAACACAACGGATTCGTCAAAGCCCACAGCGAAGGCATCGGGCGCGGCGCGACTTTCACGGTCGCTTTCCCGCTTCACGTCGTTGCCTCGGTCGCCGCCGCCAACAGGGAAAAGAAGGAAACAGAGGCGAAACGCAAAGCCGACGAGCCGAAACTGAACAACGTCAACATTCTGCTGGTCGAAGACGACCAGGATTCGCGCGACGTGCTGGCGCTTTATCTCGAACAATGCGGCGCGCGCATTCAGGGCGCGGAATCCGCCGCCGAAGCGATGAGCTATCTGTACCGGAATCACGAGTTCGACATTATCATCTCGGATTTGGCGATGCCGGTCGAAGACGGCTACACGTTTCTGAACCGGGTTCGGGCGCTGCCGGAAGAAAAAGGCGGAAAGATTCCGGCGCTGGCTCTGAGCGCCTTTACCACCGCTGAAAATAAGGAAAAGGCTTTCGCCTCGGGCTTTCAGGGTTATCACACAAAACCTTTCGAGCCGGATTTGCTGATCAAGGAAATCGCCGGGCTGGTAAAGAAAAAATAAGAAGCTTTATCTCGCGGATAAAGATATTTCAAAGAGAAAATTAACGAGAGCAGTATGATTCTTAAAAACCACAAAGATGATTCTTACACCTCAGCCTGCAACACGCTCTGGCTGTTAATTTCTTTCCTGTGCTATCTTATTCTGCTTATTTTACTGCCGTGAAATTAAAGGCGGAAAGGCTGGCGATGATGAAGCGAATTTTAGTTTAGCGCAGCTTATTGCCGCCAAACTCGCACGCGTTCCGTAACCGCCAGCCTTTCCGCCGGAAAACGCCGTTCGGCGCTTCCCGCTTTTGAATTTAATCTCTCGAAAGCCGTTTCGCCTTTTCAATCAAATCGATAAACTCGCCGCGGTAATTTTTCAAATCGCCGCCGAGCGACGACTGCGAAAGACTCAGAACGTTGTTGAAATTCGCCGCGCCTTTATAGCGCGAGCCGCGCAGGAGCAAGCCGAACTGCGCCACGGCGGTCGCGAATTTCAGGTTGTCCGAAGCGTTTTCAATCGAGCCGCCTTTATCGAGCAAACCCATAGTCAGCAGGCGGCTTTGCGATTCATCCGGTGCTTTGTAGCGCAGCTTGACCGTCAAGACCTCGTCGCTGAAACGCGTTTCGGCGGGCTGAACTTTGGAATATCTCAGCTCGATGCCGTCGTTTTCGACCTTTTGCCCGGCGGGAACGATTTCGTAGAGCGCCGTAACGCTGTGCCCCGCGCCGATTTCGCCCGCGTCCTTTTTATCGTCGTTAAAATCTTTTGCCGCGAGCAGCCGGTTTTCGTAGCCGATTAAGCGATAACCTGCGACCTTTGCCGGGTTGAATTCGACCTGAATCTTAACGTCTTTCGCAATCGTGTAAAGCGTTCCGGCGACCTGCTCGCCGAGCGCCTTGCGGGCTTCGTTCTCGGAATCGATATACGAGTAATTCCCGTTTCCCTTGTCGGCGAGCTTTTCCATCATCGAATCATTCGTGTTGCCCGTGCCGAAACCGAGCACCGACAGGAAAACTCCGCTCTCGCGCTTGTTTTCAATCAGGCGAACCAGCGCGTCGTCGCTCGTCACGCCGACGTTGAAATCGCCGTCCGTCGCCAGAATCACGCGGTTGTTGCCGCCGCTGATAAAATTTTCCTGCGCGACGCGGTAAGCGAGCTGAATTCCCTGCCCGCCGTTGGTCGAGCCGCCCGCTTCCAGATTGTTCAGAGCCGAAATAATCTCGCCCTTGTTCGCGGCGGGCGTCGAAGGCAGAACCAGACCGCTCGAACCGGCATAAACGACGATTGCCACGCGGTCCTGCGGCTTCAATTGATTGACCAGAACGCGCATCGAATCTTTCAAAAGCGGTAATTTGTCGGGCGAGTCCATCGAGCCGGAAACGTCAACCAGAAAAACCAGGTTAGACGGCGGCGCGTTGTCGAGCGCGACCTTTTTGCCCTGCAACCCGATTTGCACGATTTTGTGTTTCGCGTTCCACGGGCAGGCGGCGACCTCTGTATTTACGGAAAACGGAACGTCGCCGACAGGCTGCGGGTAATCGTATTCAAAATAATTGATTAATTCCTCGATGCGCACGGCGTCTTTCGGCGGAAGCTGTCCCTGATTCAGAAAGCGGCGCACGTTTGCGTAAGAAGCCGTATCGACGTCAATCGAAAACGTCGAAAGCGGCGCGCGCGAGGTTTCGAGAAAAGGATTTTCCTCGATTTCGGCATAGCGTTCGCCGGCGGCGCGATTTTCTTCTTCATACGCCGTGTTCGTAGTCGATGTATTTCCCGCTGTCGCCATCGAGCTGGTGTTATAGGAAACGTCCGCATTCTGCGTTGCCACGCGGCTTGTGCTATCGCCGCTGCTCGACGTGCTTTCGCTGCTGCTGCTGCTGCCGCCGCTGCACCCCGAAAAAATCATCGAAAACGCCAGAACAACCGTCAATAATCGCACATTAAAGCCTGACCAATGTCTTTCCATATTTCCTCCAAAAAATTTCCGCAAGTCCGAAAACTCGCTTTTCTTCCCGATTCCTGCCGTTACGCCGAACAGAACGAAGCGCACTCATCAAACTTGCAGAAAAATTTTTCGTTTTTTTTGCAGAATAAAAAAGGCGCGAATCTTCGCGCCTTTAAGAAGTCCGATTAATTTCAGGCTTTTAGAAATCCCTGTCTCCGGACAGCAGAACGGGCGCGGCGGTCGAATAATCGAAGCGCGGCTGTTTCTTCGGGTTGGTTCTGTTGCCGCCTTTGACTGAGAGCGAGTTGACGCTGGCGTTCTCTCTGATTTCCGGCACGATATACAAATTATCGTAAGACTCCAGCGTGTCCAGCCATTCGCTGGAAGTCAGAAGCCACTCTTTTTCCGTATCGAAGGCGGAATTCAAATAATTATTTTGCGTCTTCAGAAAGCGCGTTTCGCTTCCGTTTTTCGCAAAGTAATGAAGCGCGAGAGTGTAGGATTTTTCCTCGCCGCGCTCGGCAACACCGCTTTGCGGCGGCAGCGAGAAAGAAACTCTCAATTGTTTCGTTTCCAGGTCGAGAACCGCCTGTTCTATCTTCGCATTTTGAAAATCATAATTCCGCCGGGTCTGTTTTTTCTTACAGAAATAGCGAGGCTGCGGCTCCTCATAAGAATCGGTCAAATGAACGTTTGCCGGCTCAAAAGCCAATAAATTGCTGACGACGACCGCGACGGCGACGATAAAACTAAAAAGCGCAAATCCGAAAGCGTGTTTTTTCATCTCTCAAACTTCTCCTGGTTAAAACTGCTGACAGAACGAGATTAAAACATTTTCTTGCACGATGGCAAGAAAATTTCAGCCCGCGAAACGTGCTTCGACTAATTCGCCGTTTTTCCTGCCGTATTTTGCCGTCAGGCGCGGGTAAGTTTCGTGCTCGACCTCGAAATCTTCGGCGGCGAGAAACATCTCGGCTTCGGCAATCGCCGTCACCGACGAGCCTTCGATTTCCATAAAAAGCCCGAACGGAAGCTCGTCCAGAACAATCTCGACCTCGCGGAATCGCCACGTCCGGCGGCGCTTTTCATAAATTACCGAAGCGACGAAACCGAGGTTCTCGATAATGTTTTCGATTTCTTCGGCGCTCGCGATTTCGGTTTCGTGCTCGATTTGCCGCTTGACGTCAAACTCGTTTTGAATTCGCCGCTTATAGGTCAGAATCGTTCTCGCACCGATTTTCCGGACGCGCAGAACGGCGCTTTTCTCGTCGAGGACGCCGCCGCGATACAGCGTGTTTTCCTCGAAATCCTCGCCCTGATATTCCGCGCCGATTTCTTCGAGAGCCGATAAAAGCCGCTCATACCGCGCCGCGTCCAGACGATATTTTTTCTCAATCTCGATTGCCATTATTTAACTTGAAGAAATACAAAATCAGCTTTGCCGAATCCATTTCCAGACTTCGGGAATCGTCGCTCTTTTTCCGTACATCAACATTCCGACGCGATAAACGCGCGCCGCCAGCCAGACCAGCGCGAGAATCGCGGCGAGGTTAAACAGAACCGAGAGCGCAATCTGCCAGACGGGCGGCGTTTCAATCGCGATTCGCACCGGCATCGTAATCGTCGCCAGAAACGGCGCGACCGAAGTCCAGAAGGCAAATGTCGAATTCGGGTCACGCGCAATCGGCATAATACAGTAAAAACCGACGAGCTGGACGAGAACCGGAATCATCGCAAACTGCCCGCCTTCCTGCACAGTCGTCACCATCGAGCCGATAAGCGCGAAAATCGTCGAGTATATAAAAAAGCCGAGCAGAAAAAAGATAAAGAAATAAACGATAGACAGCGGCGTCACGTCCGGCATCGACAGCGGAATGCCCGCCGCGCTGAGCGAAGCCGCGCTGAAGGCGAGCAGAACCAGAGCCGACGAAAGCCAGATTGCCAGCTGCGTCAAGCCAGCCAGACCGACGCCGACGAGCTTTCCCATCATCAGAACAAATGGTCGCGCCGACGAGAAAAGAATCTCGGCGATGCGCGTTTCTTTTTCTTCGACGACCGCACTCATAATCGCCTGCCCGTAAATCGTCAGCGTCAGGTAAATCAGCAAGCCGATAATAAAAGCCGCGCCGAGGCTGCCGCCGTTATCGTCTCTTTGCTCGCCCCTTTCGCTGACTTTCGTGACGTTTAAGCCGACTCTTTTGCTGAGCTGTTTCAGCCGGGCTTCGCTGATGTTAGCTGCGGCGAGACGCTCGGAGCGGACGGCGTCGTTCAATGCGTCCTCAATCGTCATATTGGCGACGAAATCGCCGGAATTGCGCGAGTAATATTCAAATTCGGCGTCGGGCGCGTCCGGGTTCGGCGGGATAATCAGATAAGCGTCGAGTCGCTGCTGCTGAATCCGCTCGTTCAGCTCGCGGCGGATTTCCTCCATCGTTTTCCCGCCGCCGTCGTAATCGACGAAAATAAAGTTATTGCCCATCTGCTGGGCGCCGAGCTTCATTCTTTCTTCCTGCGTCGCGTCGATTTCCTTTAAGGAATCTCTGGCGGCTTGGCGCGCCTTCTCGGCGGTCTTTGCGGGCGAAAGATTTTCCCTGAGCCGCTCCGCGATTCGCCCGCTCCGGTCAACGACGGCGACGCGCTGAGCTTCGCCCTGAATCGAAAAAATCAGCATCGGCACAAAGGCGAAAAGGCTGGCAATGAGCGGCATCGCCAGCGTCGCCAGAACGAACGCCCACGTCCAGACCTGTTTGAAATATTCGCGCCTGACGACAGCCAGAAATTTACGCATTTGTTTCTCTCACTTTCTCGATAAAAATATCGTTCAGGCTCGGCTCGATTAATTCAAATTTGGTAATCGACGCGCCCGATTCGATTAGTTTTCTGAGCAGAACCTGCGCGTCGGCGTTTTCAGCCAGCATCAATTCCCTTTCGTCGGCGTGCTCGACGACGCCCGAGACGAGGCTTTTGTCCTGCAAAACACCGTCACCGCCGGTCGCCCTGAGCGCAATCATATTTTTTCCGAAGCTTTCCTTTATCTGCCGCAGGCTGCCGCCAACGATTTTGCGCGATTTGTTTATCAGGATAATGTCGTCGCACAAACGTTCGGCGGTTTCCATCAGGTGCGTCGAGAAGATTATCGTTTTGCCGCTCGCCTTCAGCTCGGCGATGATTTCCAGCATCGCCTCGACGTTCAGCGGGTCGAGACCGGAAAAAGGCTCGTCCAGAATCAGCAAATCCGGGTCGTGCAGCAGCGCCGAGACGAACTGGATTTTCTGCTGCATTCCCTTCGACAAATCGTTCGCCTTTTTCTTTTTCCAGTTTTGCAGCTTTATCCGTTCGAGCCAGAAGTCTATTCGCTCGTCGGCACGTTTCTGCGGCACGTTTTTCAGCGCGGCGAAAAAGCGAAGCTGCTCGAAGATTTTCATTTTTTTATAAAGCCCGCGCTCCTCGGGCAGATAGCCTATGCGATCCTGCAAGACGGGCGAGATTTTTCGCCCGAAAAGCTCGATGCCGCCTTCGTCCGGCGCGGTAATGCCGACAATCATCCGGATAGTCGTCGTTTTGCCCGCGCCGTTCGGACCTAAAAAACCGAAAACCCGACCGGCGCGCACGTCGAAGCTGATGGAATCGACCGCCGTAAACTCGCCGTAACGCTTGGTCACACGCTCGACTTTCAATGTTACGTCCGTTTGCTCTCTCATAAAATGTGCAGCAGACAGATTAGCACAGATTAAAAAATATTGAATATCGAACGATTTTCGCCCGATTATCAAACATCATTTCACCCGCAATATCAATCGAACTTTTGAAATATGCTCCAACTATTTGAAATTTGATTCAAACAATTATCGTCTCAAACTTTCATTACGAATAATATTGCATTTTGCTTTGTAAAAACCGTCGCGTCGTTTGTCAGCGGTCGGCAGTCGGTGATAAAAGTTTTGTTGGCTTTAAAAAAAGGCGGAAGCCCGCGCGTGAATAATGGAAAACGGAAAATGAAAAATGGAAAAGGCAGGGAGTGTTTTCGTTTTCCATTTTTCATTTTCCGTTTTCCGTTGTTTTTTCTTATTTGACTTTAAATTATGCAAATTTTTGTTTATCACGAAGGCTCGGCAGGAGTCGAAGAAGTCTCCGACGCGGCTCGGCTGCCGGAGCTGCTGGCTAATCCGAAAAATACCGTCTGGGTCGATTTGGAAGCGCCGACCGCCGAGGACGAGAAAATTCTGACCGACGTTTTCCGGTTTCATCACCTGACGATTGAGGACGCGCGCGAAACGCGCAATCATCCGAAGGTCGAAGTTTTTCCCGAATATCTTTTCTTTATCGTGCACGGCGTGAAAAGCGAGACGAATTCCTTTAATTTCGTCACGAAGGAAATGGACGGCTATCTCGGCAAAAACTACGTCGTCACCTATCATCACGAAAAATTTCGCGCCGTCGACGCCGTCAAGGAGCAGCTTCTCAAGACGCCTTACGTCTGCACGCGCGGGGCGGATTACCTGCTGCACCAGATTCTCGACCGGATTGTGGATTTATATATCCCGGTCGTCGACGATTTCGACAACTCGATAAACGAGATTGAAGAACGCATTTTCCGGATGAGAAAAGCCGACAATTCGATTCTGGAAGAAATAATGGATTTAAAGCGCAGCGTCAACCGCCTGATAAGAATCAGCTCCAAGCAGCTGACCGTCATCTACCGGCTGGCGCACGGTGAGTTCCCGCTCATCAGCCGCGACATTCTGCCGTTCTACCGCGACGTTTACGACCATCTCGCTCGCGTTTCCGATTTGGCGGAAAATTACCGCGATTTGGTCGGCGGCTTGCTCGACATTCATTTCAGCATCATCGCCAACCGCACCAACGACGTGATGAAGGTGATGACGATTTTTTCGGCGATTATGCTGCCGCTCTCGCTGATTGCCGGAATCTACGGGATGAACTTTGAAAATATGCCCGAGCTGAAAACCAGATACGGCTATTTCATCGCGCTCGGCACGATGGCAATCGTCGCGCTCGGACTTCTAATCTACTTCTGGCGCAAAGGCTGGATTTTGCAGGGCGAAGACGATTTTGCAGAAAACGAAGACGACGGAAAAAGGTAAAAGGTAAAAGGCAAAAGGTAAAAGTAAGGAAGCGCTTTCTTCACTTCTGCCTTTTGCCTTTTTACTTTTGCCTTAAAATCCTTTTCACCTGCGCGTCGCCGAAGCCGTAGACGCCCGCGCGGGCGGAAAATTCGGGAAAGATTTCCCGGGCGAAATCGCTCGCGCCGTCTTCGATAATTTCCCGCAGGACTTTCCGCGGGCGAAAATCCTTTTCGATTTCGGCGCGGCAGACTTCTTTCAGGCGCGGGAAACAATCGGATTCGGTTTCGGAGAGCTTTTCCAGCTTTCCGTAATCCGCGTTCTGAAAGGCTTTCCAAAGCTCAGCGCCGAGGCGGATGTCCTCGCCAGTGAATTCCACTCTGCGGGCGAAACACTTTTCCAAATCTCCGGCGCTCAGATTTCCGAAGCCTTTCCAAACGTCTTCTTCCGCTCTGACGACCGGCGCGACGCGGTAAACGCTCGCCTTCGTGTTTTGCAAAAGCGACAGGCAAAACCACATATTCACCTGGCAGAATAATTCGTATTCAAACCAGAGATTCACTTGCGTTCCGGGCGCGAGATTCTCCAGTTTTTTAAATTCTCCGACCACTTCCCGGAAATATTTTTCCTCGCTTTCGCCGTAAGCGTCTTTGATAAATCCGGCTCTGACCGTCCAGAAATCTTCGAGATTAACGGCTCTCACGCCGCCCTCGACCAGACATTCGCGGCAGATGACCGTTTCGCCTTCGATACCGGAATCGCCGAAAGCCCGCGCCGGCGCATCGCCCGGCAGAACGTGTATTTTCTTCATAGCATTAACCCAATCGCGTAGAATAAGCTCAAAATTACTCCGCCGTAAACACCGGCGAGAATATCGTCGGCGCAAACGCCGAGACCGGCGGGCAGATTTTGCAGCGAATCAATCGGATACGGCTTCCAAATGTCGAAAACGCGAAACAGCACGAATCCCGCCAGAACGTATTTCCACGAAATATTAAACGGCACGAAAAGAAAAACCAGAAGCTGTCCGATTACTTCGTCGACGACCGCCTGCTGCGGGTCTTTCTGCCGGAAAAGATGCGTCGCCCGCGAAGCCGCCCAGATTCCGAGCAGGCAGAACAGCAGAAAAAGAATCGCGTTCGCCGCGTGAATCCAAGCCATCGCCTGCATCTGCTCGCTGCCGCTCAGAGCGAAATAATTTAACGAATCCGTTTCGAGGCGGCGCAAGCCGAGATAAATCAAAACGCCGACCATCGAGCCCCACGTTCCGGGCGCGAGCGGAATGTAACCGACGCCGAAGGTCGTGATTGCCAGAGAAAAATAATCGAGAAAGCTCTTTTTCTCGATTTTCTCTCTCTGAAGCCTCTCGGTTTCAACCGAGGCGGAAATATGTATCAGTTCATTGTAGGTTGCCATTCAATCAAACGCAGGTTTAAAAATTCTCCGGATAAAATATTCGGGCTATTGCTCCTCAGTATAACAAAAATGCTCCGAATTTCGCTTACCGGGCGGCAGATCAGCGAAAGCCGCCTTAAAATAAAAAAGGCGGAAAATCTGCCTTTCCGCCTTTTTCTGCCCGTTTTTTTCCCCGAAATATTATTTTGAAAACATCGTGTCGATTTGCGCCAGCAAATTGTTCATAGCTTTATTTCCGCTTTCGTCCTTATCGCGCGGGCGCGTCGCCCTGATTTTGATGAATCTGTTCTGATGCGCAAAAATATAAATTTCCGAGGTCAAATCCCGCCCGCCCGCACTCAGATTGTAAGCGGTGCGCAGGGCTTTCACCTTGCCGCCCGCGCCGCCGAGCGTGACCGTGTCGTTTTTGACTTCCTTGAGATTCTGATAATAGCCCATCTCGGCGACTCTTCGTATCTCGTTTTTGACGCTATTAAGCTCGTTTTTGATAATTTTATCGGATATATCGTCGGGAATGTTTTTCTTGCCGCCGTTATAAACATAAATCGTGACCCTGCCGCCTTCTTCCGATTCGTAATTGACGCTGAACCCGAGTTCTTCAACCGGATATTTCTGAATTT